>JAPOZE010000016.1 GCA_026706225.1 Acidobacteriota bacterium | reverse complement strand
GGCGTCATGGATATCGTCGAGCGAGCAGCAGGTTCCCGAGTTCTTTCGCTCCCAGGCCTCGTCGTCGCTGGTTTCCCGCCGGGTGTAGTCCCAAAGCTGCATGGAGAGGCCCACCACGTCCCGTCCCTGGTCCTTGAGCAGGGCGGCGGCGGTGGAACTGTCCACCCCGCCGCTCATGGCAATGACAATTTTCTCTGACATAGTGACTACCACTCACCAAACCCCGGAGTCGGTTCCAAGTCCGTTCGTGCGAAACGTGATGATGGGGAAGCGGTTCTTCCGGCCCGGCAGGATTCCGACCCACTCGGGGGCGGCTCAGGAGATCATGGAATAGGCATGTTTTTCGGGAGAGGACATCTCCCGCTGCCGGGCGACCAGGTCGGGCAGCAGGTCCAGCACCCGGGCCAGGTCCTCCCGGCTGGTGTCCTTGGACAGGCTGAAGCGGAGGCACTCGAAGGCCTCGGCCGGAGAAAGACCCATGGCCGTCAGTACGTGGGAAGGCTCGATGGCCCCGGAGGAGCAGGCGGACCCCGTGGAACAGGCCACTCCCGCCAGATCCAGATTGATGATCAACCCCTCCGCCTCGGCGCCGGCAAAGCGCAGGTTGGAAGTGTTGCACAGCCTGGAATCGGCGCGGCCGTTGACCGAGACCTTGGGGATTCGGTGCTGTACCTCCTGCTCGAACCAATCCCTTAACTGGCCGATCCGCTCGCCTTCCCGGTCCATGGACTTCCGGGCCAGTTTGGCGGCACGACCCAGACCGACGATCTGCGGCACGTTCTCGGTTCCCGCCCGTCGGTTTCTTTCGTGGCCCCCGCCATGGAAGAGGGGCCGCAGGCGTGTTCCCTTCCTCACGAAGAGAGCTCCCACCCCCTTGGGCCCATGAAACTTGTGGGCGCTGATGGTGAGCAGGTCAACGCCGAGCTCGGCCGTGTCCAGCGGGATCTTGCCGGCTGCCTGAACGGCATCCGAGTGGAAGACCACGCCCCGCTCCCTGGCGATGTCGCCTATCTCGCGGACCGGCTGCAAGGCTCCCGTCTCGTTGTTGGCAACCATGATGGAAATCAGCCGGGTATCGTCCCGCACGGCTCGGGCAACCTGCTTGGGATCCACCACCCCTTCCCGGCCGACGGGCAGATAGGTGACCTTGACGCCCTGCTTCTCAAGATTCTGGCAGGTGTGGATCACGGCATGGTGCTCAATTTGTGAGGTCACCAGGTGCCTGGCGGTTCCTGGGGCCACCTCCATGACTCCGCGGATGGCCAGGTTGTCGCTTTCGGTGCCGCCGGCGGTGAAAACGATTTCGTTGGGCTCCGAGTTCAGCAGGTCAGCCACCTGTTCCCGCGCCAGATCCAGGGCCTCCTTGGCCTCCTGCCCGTACCCGTGAACGCTGGAGGGGTTGCCGAAGAGCTCCCCGTAACAGGGCAGCATGGCCTCCAGCACTTCCGCGGCCACCCGGGTGGTCGCGTTGTTGTCCAGGTAGATTCGCCGCATGGTAGTCACTCGATCGTCATCGGACGCCGTCTGTTGCGTCGGTCGCCGGTTCGACGGTCTTCTCTCAATGGGTAGTATATACCGGAAAGGCTTCGGGCGCTCAATTGGGCGCCTCCGGTCGAGCCGCCGAGAACGAACGGGGGCTTACATGTCTTCTTGACCGTGGCAATATCGCGACACGTGGGGTTATGGGAAAAACTGTCGACTGCGCAGCCGAAGGCTCAACCGGATGGCGCCGGCCAGTCTTCGGGAGAGAGTCCCAGCCAACGGGCTTCCTCGCAGATTTGAGCCCAGGTGTTGTCATCCACGATGATGCCCTCCGCCTGTCTGCGGGCGGCGGTGCGAAACTCGGGTTCGCCGGGGGCCAGGATTTCGCTGAAGCCCTCGGCCAGGCGGCTGGACTTGACGTGAGCAATCAGGGAGTCCGCTTCGTCGTAGTAGCGGTCCAGGTCGCAGAATTGCTCGATGCTGTAGATGGTTATCAGGACGCCGTTGCTGGACATGGTGCGCTCCCCGGCCGCGCATCCCTCCCCGCTGAGGGCCCCGCCCAGGATCTCCACCATGATGCTGAGGCCGTAGCCCTTGTGGCCTACCGGCCCTCCCAGGGGCAGAATGGCTCCCGGCGGATCGCCCTTGAACTTGTGGGGGTCGGTTGTGGGCCGCCCCTCCGAGTCGATGATCCATCCCTCGGGCAGGCTCTTGCCCTGGTTCATGGCGACCCGTATCTTGCCCTCGGCCGCCATGGAGGTGGTCATGTCGATGAGGATCGGATTGGCCTGGCGGCGCGGCGCGGCGAAGGCCATGGGGTTGGTGCTGAGCCGCCCGTCGATGCCGCCAAAGGGAGCGATTTGATAGCCCAGGCGGCCCGCGTTGGCGAAAATGGATCCAATCAGGCCCTCCCTGGCGATCTGCAGCGGGTAGGCGCCAATCCGGCCGATGTGGCTGGTGTTGCGCAGGCCGACCGCCGCCATTCCCTGCTTTCGGGCCTTGTCGATGGCGAGACGGGTGGCGAAATTGGCTCCGATCTGTCCCAAGGCTCCGTTGGCGTCGACCACGGCCGTGCAGGGGTGATCGGTAATGACTACAGGAGTGGCCTGGGGCTTGAAACGTCCTTCTCTCAGGGCACGAAGATACTCCGCGTATCGCATCACTCCATGGGAGTCGTGGCCAAAGAGATTCGACTCCACGATGTGGTCCACCACGGCGCGGCTGTCTTCTTCCCGGCAGCCGGCCGTCTGAAAGAGCTGGTTTCCGATATCGCGAAGAACTTGTGGGCTGAATGTGGGCATGGTTCGGGTCTCCGGGCTTCAGGGAAAGGAGCAGAAAAGTTGTGCGTTTCCGGGAAAACTGAAGTGGGGCCAAGCTCCCGGTACCTGGCCTGGCCGGGCATTGGACGAGGACGCTGGTCCGGCCCCAACCACCAGGCCGCCTGATTATAGGCGATCCGGCCTTTCCTGAAAAACATGTGCTTCTACCCCGGCTCAAGTAGAATGGGCTCGTGAAACAGCAGGAGCAATTTCCGCAACGGAAAGGAGATCACAATGGCAAGGTATGCACGGGAGGAGTTTCGTATGCCGTTTAATGTGGGAAGGGTCGTTACCATGGGAGTGGTGGTGATTGTCGCCCTGATCGTCGTCTCGGGAGCCTTCGGAACGGTAGGGGCCGGGCAGCGCGGAGTTCTGCTGCGGTTCGATGCCCCGACCGGGAAGATCCTGGATGAGGGCCTCTACTTCAAAGTCCCCTTCATCGAGGACGTGGCGCTGATGTCCACGCAGATTCACAAGTACACCGCGCCCGCGACCTCTTCCAGCAAGGATCTGCAGGTGGTGACCACCGAAGTCACCTTGAACTACCAGTTGAGGCCCAGCGAGGTTGCCGAAGTCTATCGTGCCCTGCGGCGGAACTACGAAAGCCTGGTGATTCAGCCCTATATCCAGGAAGCGGTGAAGTCGACCACGGCCAACTACAATGCCGAAGAACTCATCACCCAGCGCCCGGCGGTAAAGACCGCCCTGCAGGAGCTGCTGGCCGATCGATTGCAGCCGCGAGGCCTGGAGGTGGTGCAGGTATCGATCACCGATTTCCAGTTTTCGAATGCCTTCCAGCAGGCCATCGAGGCCAAGGTGACGGCCGTCCAGCAGGCTCTGGAAGCGGAAAACGCCCTTCGACGGGTCGAGTTCGAGGCCAAGCAGCAGATCGAGCAGGCTCGGGCCGAAGCCAAGGGACTGGAACTGCAAAGGGCTCAGGTGACCACCCAGTTGATACAGTTGCGGCAAATCGAGGTTCAGCGGGCGGCCGTGGAAAAGTGGAACGGAGTGATGCCGACGGTGGTCACCAGCGGCGGTCCGGTTCCCATGCTGGACGTGTTCAGCTCGGGTCAGTAGGTTGCAGCCGCATTGAGGCTTGGCTGGAACCTGGGGTCATTGCCTGGACACCAGCCGTTGGAAAATCTTGTCCCCGGGCAGTGTTGTCAGCTAGGGGAGAGCGGCGTAGCCGCGGTTGAGTCGGGTCCATCGAGGAAACGGCTCCTACGGGTCTCCTACTCAGTGCGGGGCCTCGGCCTGCGAAGCAGCCGCAGGCCGTTGAAGATCACCACCAGGGTTGCGCCCATATCGGCGGCGACCGCCAGCCACAAAGTCGCCAAGTCCTGGGCCGCCAACCCCAGGAAAAGCAACTTGAAGCCCAGGGCAATGGCGACGTTTTGGTGGATAACGCGCAGGCAGAAGCGCCCGGTCCGGA
>JAPOZE010000655.1 GCA_026706225.1 Acidobacteriota bacterium | reverse complement strand
GCCGGTCGCTGGGGATCCCCCCCAATGAGTAGTTACGTATGTTCCCAGCGGCCTGTCAAACGCTGGACGACAGAAAAACGACAGGCTTAAAGGGACACAGGGCCGGGCCGGTGTTTTCAGGAAGTCGCCGGCCCGTATTCCATGTACTGGATCTACGGACTCTTGATGGTTGCGACTGGCTGGTTCGGCGGGTTCTACTGCGGCCTATGGTGGGTGGCGGTCTAGTGGGTAACGGGCCGCCGCAATTGACATTCCCGCTGAACCCGGACTCACGACCCGGGGAGTGTGGCCACCTGTCAATGGTCCGGGTGGTCACGCGTTGGGGGATCCACTGGGCTGGGTCCCCCGGCCCTTCTTCACCAACGCTCGATCCCCACACCGATCATCAATATCTAAACCACGTTTTCGGCTGTGTCGCGCTGCTGCTGGCGGTTCTGATTGCCGCTGGCGCCGGGATTCTGGTGATAGTACTGAAAAATCACTCAATTCCCACTGTAGACCGCACAATTATCACACCCATCTCACAAATAGTTCTACAAACTAGAGACCTGAATAACCATTCCACGCGGGCGAGGGGGAAGCCCCAGGAAGTGTCCGGGGAGAGCAGGCTCTATGCGGAGCAGGAGGAGCAGGGTCACGTTGGCGCTTTGCATTGCCAGATGTCTGAACAATCCAATTAGATTGAGGCCATACAGGGAGAAACTGATGAAAGTGAGAACAACGATTTTGGGCACGTGCACTTTGCTGCTGTTGGTTGGTGCGGTCGTTGTGCCGAGTGAGTTGGTGGCCCAGGGCTACGCTATAGACACGGATTCTGGCCGTGTCACCGTGGTGTCGGGTGGTAACAACCAGCTCATGCCGGACATCAAGTTCCTATATCAAGCCAGTGGAAGTCCCCACCTTAGCGACCAGAACGTAGACAGCTACACGGTGCAGTTCAATCAATTGCGGATCACCAATGACGAGAATGCGGTAGGAGGTAGGTCGGCGAGCTATCCTCTGCGGTGCGATTCAAATAACGACAAGACTTTTGCGCCGGCAGAATGCAGTGGCGGGCTGAGTGCAGAGGTCACAAACACGAACGGCGAGGGGGAAGTAACCATTACTCTCGGGACGACGCCCATGAGCTTCCAGCTCATAGGAATCCGCGTCGATGCCTCGAGGTTGGACCCCAAGCAGGAAATCAGGGCCTACATCAGTGCAACGCTCGGGGGCACTTTTTCGCAGAGGCTCCCGGCACATGACTGGAACGCTAGAGTCGGCTCGGCCGAAGCCGGTCTGGAAGTGACAGCGGTAAAGGCTGTCAGGCTGAGTTGCAAGCCTGGGGATGCAGGCAACAATCCAAACATCACGGTTACCGAAGGGTTTACGGGCGCTTGGGGCGACCGGATCGGCGGTTCCGGAACGGAGATCAGAATTGCGCTAACTGGTCTACGCCTGCCCACTGGTTCCAGGGTTAACTGGAGCGGCAAAGTCACCCCACAAGGTGAATTGGTCTACAGAAGAAACAGGAGCGAAGCTCTCAGCGATGATGGCAGTGTGGCTATCTTCAGATACACTCCCCCGACTCCTTCGCCGAGCAGTCCCCGTAGTTTCAAGATCAGCCCGGAAATACCCAATATCGAGGCGGCCTCGATCGACGTTACCGCTCAACTCTGGCCCACGGCGACACGGAGCACGGACGGAGAAAAAGATGCTCGGCATCTTGCAACGCGGTTGTCATACGATGCCCGCCCGGTTCGTCCGGAAGGCGGCAATGGCGAGGGCTGGCTCGTTGTCAGCAAATGCGTCACTTATCTGCTCTATCCCTTCGTTACTTGCCAGACTTCGGTGGCCCCAAACTGGACGACGGGCATTTCAGTCTCCAACACTTCCAGAGATGCGGGGGTGTTCGGTCCCTTTGACGAATCCACCGATCAATCGGGTGCGGTGACCGGTTACCTGTTCCCGAAGGAGGGTGGTGCACCGATCAGCTTTACGGTGACCAACAACTTGCCTGCAGGACACTCGACGAGTTTCACCTGCAGCCAGCCAACCTATCCAACGAGGGGGAGTGAGGGCTACCTGATCATCAAGGCTGACTTCCAGCACGCTCGCGGCATGGGGTTCGTGATGGGTCTCGAGCGACAGGGTCAGGTCAATGCGACCCACGGATACATAGCGGAAGTCATTGTCGACCCCAGCGTCAGATCGGGAGTCATAAAATAAAGTGAATCCTTTCGATTATCCGGTTGACTTCTCAGGGCGGCCGCTCCGGTGGCTGCCCTTTTTTTGGCTGGGCAACATACGGCTCAATTCGCGTTTCGTGCTCCACTTCCCCCTCTTCGACCGTGAACAATTCGACAGTCCGGCCAGCTTTTTTTGAGCTGGCAAAGGAGAAGAAGCACAGGGATTGTCCGGGGAGAGCAAGCCGAGAGCGGAGCAGGAGAAGCAGGAAGTCAAATTGGCCTAATCAAATTACCAATCCATTCAACACATTGCCGCCGGTCACGAGCGAACTGTCGGAGACTTTCGGAAGTGCCTGATCAGGTTCGGGTTGACTGGCAGGTAGTGAAAGGAACAGAACATTATGATGAGATCCCCTTGCCTCTTCCTTCTGATTCTCCTAACCCCCATCCTGGTCTCGCCGAACTTGGTCTCCGCGGATACTTGCGCGGACCGCTCAGTCGCGGCACGTGCTGTGCGCACCCAGGGTGATGTCCAGGCCTTTGTCCAATGCGCCTATGAGTTGGTTCAGGAAGTGGGCTTCGAAGAGGCCCGCAAGGCCTTCAACAGGGACGAACGCTGGAAGAGCGGCTCCATCTACCTGTTCGGCTCGACACCTACGGCTATACCCTCTTCACCGGCTCCCCGGCGAATCCCTTGATCGGCTCCGAGTTGTCCTCCGATTTCATCGGCAGCTTCGGGGGACGGAACGTGCTGGGCGTTGCCGATGCCTTTGGCGAAACCTTCCTCTACTACTCGAACCGGAATCCGGCCGCCAACCAGTGGCAACGCAAGGTGACCTTCGTCAAGAGGGTCACATCCTTCGGGGTTCCGGTGCTGATCGGCGCCGGCTACTACTTGAAGTAGCGAGATCGTTGGGAGACCTGCCTGGACATTCTCAACACGTGTGCAGAGCCGGTGAAGTACCGACACCGGTTTTTCGGACCCACCGGACGGGCCACCAAGTTTGAGTTTGGGAAGCACGGACGGTTCAGCAGCGTCCTCCATGGGGGCGAGTTGCTTGGAACCAGCATCGACACATTCCGCATGACCGACACCGGCGCTGAATTGTTGACGGGTGCCGCGATGCAGGTTGAGGACGGCGATGGCTGCCTGGCCGCAGCCCTGCCCATGCGGCAGAGCCGTCAGGCTTGGTGGCCCTTCGTGGACATCTTTTTTTGGTCTTTGTGGAAAATCCCCCGGCGCCGGCCGGTGGCTACGGCTTGGCCGGGGACGGGGATTCGGTGCGCCTACGGTTCGTGACTCTGGCGTCAGACCGAATTGTTGGGGGAGTTTTACTTGGGCGGGAGAGATTCGGCGAACCTGGCGGCTCGGTCTACCCAGCCGGCTAGATCACTGTCGGATTCGATGCCAGCCGGCTCCACCAGCGCCCATCCCTTCATGGTTCGACCGTTCATGTCGGCCGGCCTGGTGTGTGGTTCGGCAAGCGTCTGGTCGTGGTTCTTCCTGTCAAGGCGCACGATGAGCGAGCCCTTCCAGGTCCCGACGCACATGTTCCCGTTGATCATGAAGCAGACTCCGCCGAACATCTTCCGCTCGGAGATCTTCCTTCGGCTGGACAGGATCTGACGTATCCGACCATTCAGGGGATCTTCGTTCTGCATGTCCTTCCTCCCATGACCGGGCCCGGGGCCTAAGACCGGCCCCGGCGCAATTCCAGCTTGTTTTTCTCGATCTCCAGGAACTTCAGCGGACGCCTGGGGGCGCCGTCCCGGCCGGCCTCTTCGATCCACTGGTTGAACACGCCAATTCCCTCCTCGACCTGCTTCCGCTGGACGAAGGCGTTGCCCAGCCAGGTGTAGAAGACGGGGTTGGAGGGAAACTGGTCGATCATGCGGAAGAGCAAGTCGCTGTAGTCGTCGTAGCGTTTCTCGCTGTAGTACACCCCCAGCAGGACAATCTTGGCCGTGGTCCGGCCGTATTCGCCCTTTTGGGCGACCGTCTCCAACTGCCTGAGCCCCAATTCCCGATCGCCTCGGGCGCCGATCAGAAACGCAAAGGGCTTGATGACGGCCGGCAGGGCTCCGCT
>JAPOZE010000056.1 GCA_026706225.1 Acidobacteriota bacterium | reverse complement strand
CAGACGCCCACCCGCTCGGATTCCTGCACCAGAGAGAGGATTTCCGCCAGGTGCTCGAAGCGGTACCCCAGATGGCTCCCCTGCCCGGCCGTGGTTTCCAGCAGGATCCGAGTGGAAGCGTCCCGATTCTGCTCCAGTGTCCGATCCAAGCTGCCCGCAACCGCCCGCAGCCCCGCCGACTCTCCCGACCCCAGGTGGGCCCCGGGATGAACGACCAGGTAATCCAGCCCCAGCCGCCGGCACCGCTCCAGCTCCTGAGAGAACGCCTCCCGGGAGCGGGCCAGGACACCGGCCTGGGGACTCCCCAGATTCAGCAGGTAGGAGGCGTGGGCCGCCGTCGAGCGGATGCCGGACCGCTTCAGCTCTTCACGAAACCCTTCCACCTCACTGTCCGTGAGGGGCTTGGCCTTCCATTGCCGTTGATTCCGGGTAAAGATCTGGATCGACTGGCAACCCAGTTCGAGACCATTGGCCGGCGAGTTGTGGACCCCCCCGGCGGTGGAGACATGGGCTCCCAGAATCATGACTCGGCGGCCTCCCGCGATTGCCTTCCCTTCCCGTCCGGCTCGCCGGACACACCGGGCCTTTTCGGTTCTTCCGCCTCCGCCCCCAGCAGAACCTTCCGCAGGAGTTCCCGATCCAGAAACCGCAAGAGGCGGTCCCCGGCCCCCGACCTGAACGGGTCCTCGAGCTCCGGGATGGATCCCAGGTGGAGGGCGCCGGTGATGGCGGCGATTCGGTCCGCATTGGTGCGTTCGGCCAGATCAGGGGTTGGGGGGAATCGGTTCAGAAAAAATCCCAGGCATTCCACCCCGCGGCTCCGCAGACACTCCACTGTCATGACCGTGTGATTGATGGTCCCCAACCCCGCCCGAGAGACGATCAGCGCGGGAATCCACAGTCGCTGGGCCAGATCGGCCACCGAGAGCTTGCCGGAAACCGGTGTCAAGGCCCCGCCGGCGCCCTCCACCACCGTCAGGTCGTGGCGGTTGCAGAGTCGTTCATAGCAGTCGCCGATCCGTTCCGTGTCGACGGACACCCCTTCCAGCTCGGCTGCCAACGCAGGAGCCACCGGGGGAATGAAGCAGTAGGGATTGACCCACTCCATCGGATCGGAGCAGCAGGCGGCCGCCATGAGGGCCGCCACGTCCGAAGACACCCGTCGGCCCGAAGCGGACTCCACCGCCCCGCTGGCCACGGGCTTCATGACACCCACATCCAGACCTTCCCCCCTCAGAAACCGGGCCAGACCGGCGGCCACCACGGTCTTTCCCACCTCGGTATCGGTCCCGGTAACCATCACGCCGCGATATCGAGGAATCGCCACTGTGCTCTCCCTGAAGATTCGCAACTGCACCGTCTCAGGATCGGGCCCGGCACCCGATTTCAGTCAGGCAACCCACCAGTTCGTCGATCTGAGCCGCCGAGTGGCTGGCCGTCACCGTAATCCGCAACCGGCTGGTGCCCGGCGGTACGGAAGGGGGCCGGATGGCCGCCACCAGGAACCCCCGATCCAGGAGCAGTCGGCTCACCTGCAGCGCACGCTCCTCCGAACCCAACAGCACCGGGAAGATGGAGGTCCGCCCCTGGCCGCAGCCAAGACCCTGCTGCGCCAGCCGACTGCGCATCAGGCTCAAATTGCTCCACAGCCTGTCCCGAACCTCCGACGGAGGTCGAATCAGCTCCAGGCCGGCCAGGGCAGCTCCGAGGACGGCCGGCGGCAGGGCGGTCGCGAAGACAAAGGGCCGGCACTTGTTGATCAGGTAGTCCCGCATGGAGGCCGAGCAGGCCACGAACCCGCCGAAGGATCCCAGGGCCTTGCTCAGAGTGCCCATCAGCAGCTCGATTTCCTCCGGACGGGCCGCGCCTCTTTCCTGGAAATACTCCACCAGTCCGCCTCCCCGGGAACCCAACACCCCGGTGGCGTGGGCCTCGTCCAGCATCAGCCGGCAGTCGTAGCGCCGGCACAGGCTGATCAGACCGGGCAGATCGGCCAGATCCCCTTCCATGCTGAAGACCGAATCGGACACCACCAGTCGGCGCCCGCGGCTGCTACAGTCCTTCAGCAACTCCTCCAGGTGACCCAGGTCGTTGTGCCTGAAAACAACGGTGGCGGCCCGGCTGAGGCGGCAACCGTCCACAATGGAACCGTGATTGAGTGCATCGCTGAAGATGTGGTCTGCGGGGCCTGCCAGACTGGAGAGCAGCCCCAGGTTGGCGCTGAAGCCGGAAGCAAAGGTCAAGGCCGCCTCCTTGCCTTTCAGGTCGGCCAATGCCGCCTCCAGCCCTTCATGCAGATCCGAATTGCCGCAGATGAGCCTGGAGCTGCTTGCCGAGGCGCCTGCCCTCGCAATGGCCCGGGTGGAACCCTCCTTGACCGCGGGGTGCTGGGACAACCCCAGGTAGTCGTTGCTGGAGAAATTGACCAGTCGGCGGCCCTGAAATTCAACCAGCGGACTCTCACGAGCCAGGATTGTCCTGAGCGAGCGGCGCCGGTCCAGCGACTCCAGCCGGCTCAGCTCCCCTGCCACAAACTGGTTCCAGTCCTGGCTCATTGCAACACGGCTTCGGGACCGGCGATCACAGTGGCCGCACGGTCGAGCAGCAACCGGGTTCTGGAGACATCGATCACTTGTTCTACCGTCACCCCATGGACCCGATCCAACCAGTCCCGCAGGGCGTCTTCACCGGGATCGAGCCACTCAGCCTGTGTCAGCGCCGCCGTCAGACCGCTGTTGGAGGAGAGGCTGACCACCATCCGATTGAGCAGAAAATTCTTGGCGGCCGCTACCTCTCCCGCAGTCACCTCCCGATCCCGGAGGTCGGCCATTTGCTCTCGAAGGTAGGTAACCACGCTCTCCAGTTCTCCCGGTTTCACGCCCAGCCGGATCATGAAGACTCCACCCTCCAGGCTGGCTCCCCCAGCGCCAAAGGGGCAGGAGGCCGTTCCCTCGGGGCCGGCGCCAGCGCTTCCCAACCGGGCTTCCTGCCCCAGAACCTGCGAGAGCACCAGCATCGGAAAGTAGTCGGGGTGCCGGCGGGAAACCCCGGGCAGCCCGTAGACGAGGGTGCCGTAGGAACTCCCACCCAATCGAATGAGGTGCCGCCCGGTTCCCAGACCCGGAGCCACGGCCTCGACCGGTGGAGGTTCCGGCGCCTCCGGCGCCTCCCAGTCTCCAAAATGCTCCCCAACGGCGGACAGCACCTCCTCAATCCCCCGGTTGCTGGCCACCGACAGGATCAGTCGATTCGGCCTGAAGAACCTCTGGCGGAAGCCCTCCACATCAGCGGGTTGCAACACCTGAACCGTCTCCGGACGACCCTTGAGATTTCGCCCGAACGGATGACCGTAGGGATGGATCCTTCGTCGAAAGGTCTGCTCGGCCCGGTGGGCTCCGCTGTCGGCTTGCAGGCGCAACTCGTTGAGAACCTCGCCCTGCTCCCGGCGGAAATCGCTCTCCGAAATTTCGGCGCTTCGGACCATTCGAGCCGAGGAGGCCAGTGCCCCGTCGAGGTCCTCGCCTCTTCCCTGCAGGTGGACCGACGTCGCCAGATGGTTTGTCTCGATACCGACGGAGACTCCCGATGATTCGATGGATTCCGCCGGGGACGGATCCTCGTCGGAACCGTCCAGCAGCAATTGCCCGCTGAGATGAGCCAGCCCCGCCCCGCCGTCGCTGTCTCTCGCCGCACCGGCCCTGAAGTTCAAGCGCAGGCTGAAGCTGTCCCGGGCCGGGTGACTTGCGATCCAGACCACCATTCCATTGCCCAGCACCTGGCGCCTGGTGGTCCAGGAATCCGGCAGGGGTTGTCGCAACCGGCTCGACCCCAACAAGGGCCTCGGCTCCGCGGACAGGGAGGTTCCACTGGCACCTGCTGCTCCACCGGCAAGGCGGCCGGCCAATTGCGCCACCGGAAACATCGCCCCGTGGCCGGGCGGACCCAAAACGGGCCGAGCCGGAGGCGGGGTTGGCGCGACGCTTTCCGGTCCATGCCGCCCCGAAACGGGATCGGGGGCGGCGGCGGCGAGCTTTTCGACCCCAATAACCGGGGTCTCGGGCCGAGGCAGGAACCAGCCTACCGTACGCGCCTCCTTGGAAAAAATCCGTCGCGCCACCCGCTGCAAGTCGGTCCCGGAAACCCCGTCGATCTTCTCCTCCATGCGCTGCAGAAGCTGGAAGCTGGCGATGGATTCGAAGGTGCCCAGTTGATGAGCCAGCTTGCCGGAGGAATTCCGGTCCAGAAGAAATCTTGT
>JAPOZE010000339.1 GCA_026706225.1 Acidobacteriota bacterium | reverse complement strand
CAAAGCCAGGTGCATCCGCACCCGAAGGCCATACCGCAAAAAGGGATCAGCAGGAGTCCCAGACTGGCCAGGACGGTCAATACGACCGCCCACTTCGCTTTGGTGAAAGACCTCATGGGAATGGGGCAGGGAAGTGTGTTGCGACGTCGGGAGTGAAGGGGAAAAGAGGCGGTTCGGCCGGAAGTCCCGGCACAGACCGCCTCTCACCTGAAATGCAAGCTCAATACATGTCGCCGTGGCCGTGCGGCATGGGCGGCTCGGGCTTCTTCTCCTCCGGAAGCTCCGAGACCAGAGCCTCGGTGGTCAACAGCAGGCCGGCCACGGAGGCGGCATTCTGCAGCGCGGTCCGGGTAACCTTGGCCGGATCGATGATGCCGGCAGCGGTCAGGTCCTCGAGCGCCCCGGTCTCCGCATTGAGCCCGTAGCTGTCCTGCCCGCCTTCTTTCACCTGCTCCACCATCACCGCACCTTCGATTCCGGCATTGGCGGCGATCTGTCGAAGGGGTTCCTCCAGCGCTCTCACTACAATCTGGACGCCGATCTGTTCATCCTCCTCGAGCTGCAGCTCTTTCAAAGCCGGAATCCCCCTCAGGAAAGTGACACCTCCACCCGGAACAATGCCTTCCTCCACGGCAGCCCGGGTGGCATGCATGGCGTCTTCGACGCGAGCTTTCTTTTCCTTGAGCTCGGTCTCGGTGGCGGCCCCCACCCTGATGACGGCCACACCGCCCACCAGCTTGGCCAGCCGTTCCTGCAGCTTTTCACGATCGTAGTCGGAGGTGGTCTCCTCGACCTGGGCACGAATCTGCCGCACCCGGCCTTCGATTTCCGCGGACTGGCCCGCACCCTCCACGATGGTGGTATTGTCCTTGTCGATCACCACCCGCTTGGCTCGCCCCAGGTCCTCCAGGTGGAGATTCTCCAGCTTGAGCCCGAGGTCCTCGGTGATGGCCTTGCCTCCGGTCAGGATCGCGATGTCTTCCAGCATGGCCTTGCGCCGGTCGCCGAAACCAGGGGCCTTCACGGCAGCGCCATTCAAGGTCCCTCTGAGCTTGTTGACCACCAGGGTGGCCAGGGCCTCGCCCTCGACTTCCTCGGCGATGATCATGAACGGTCTTCCCACCTTGGCCACCTGCTCGAGGATGGGAAGCAGATCCTTCATATTGGTGATCTTCTTCTCGTGAATCAGCAGAAAAACGTCTTCCAGAACACATTCCATCCGATCGGAGTCGGTGACAAAGTAGGGAGAGAGATAGCCCCGATCGAACTGCATCCCTTCCACGATCTCCAGGGAGGTGTCCATGGACTTGGCTTCCTCGACGGTGATCACACCATCCTTGCCGACCTTGTTCATGGCCTCGGCAATGATGGCTCCGATCTCGGAGTCACCGTTGGCCGAGATGGTGCCGACCTGGCCGATCATCTCACCCTTTACCGGGCTGGATATCTTCTCGATCTGCTGAACCGCGCTCTCAACGGCTCGGTCGATGCCCCGTTTCAGGGCCATGGGGTTGGCGCCGGCCGCGACCGTCTTGATCCCCTCCCGCAAGATGGCCTGCGCCAACACGGTGGCCGTGGTGGTACCGTCACCGGCCACGTCGCTGGTCTTCGAAGCCACCTCCCGGACCATTTGCGCGCCCATGTTTTCCAGAGCATCCTCCAGCTCAACTTCCTTGGCCACGGTCACGCCGTCCTTGGTGATGGTCGGAGATCCGAACTTCTTGTCCAGAACCACGTTGCGTCCTCTGGGTCCCAAGGTAATCTTCACTGCGTCCGCCAACTGGTTGACTCCGCGGAGGACCGCCTGTCGGGAATCCTCCCCGCTAACAATCTGCTTTGCCATGAATTTTCTCCTTGCCAGTCATCCAAATGGGCCTGCAGGCCCGAAATTTTCCTGCTGAGGCCGCCTTACCGCTACCGGTTCAGCCGGCCCTACTCGGACTCCAGGATCGCCAGGACATCCTCTTCCTTCATGATGAGGTACTCCTCGCCTTCGAGGGTCACCTCGGAGCCGGAATACTTGCCGAACAGGATGCGGTCTCCGGCCTTCAGCGTCATTTCCAATCGCTTGCCGTTTTCGAGAACCTTGCCATTGCCCGCAGCCTTGACGATGCCTTCCTGGGGCTTCTCCTTGGCTGTATCCGGAATGATCAGGCCGCCTCTGACGGTATCCTCCGGCTCGGTCCGCTGAACGAGGATGCGATCCTGCAGGGGTCTAAGACTCATAGGGTTTTCTCCTTACATATAAACGGTTTACAGGCAGTTATTAGCACTCTTTTTCCTTGAGTGCCAAGTTCTCTTCTTTATAATGACGCCCCTCCATGGTTGTCAAGGATAAACTCGCGACAAAATTTGCGAGGTCGGGCCTCGAACCACAGGGCGCCAGTGGTTTCGACTCAGGAATCCGGGTCGGCCGTCTCCTCCGGCTTCCACCGCAGCACCGGGCGTCGGGCAGCCCGGACTTCATTCAGGCGGCTCACCCGGGTGGAATGGGGCGCCTGCTTCAGGAGGTCGGGGGCGGTATCGGCCTCCTCGGCAATGCACCTCATGGCCTGGATAAACTCATCCAGCTCCTGGCGGCTCTCGGTTTCGGACGGCTCGATCATGAGGGCCCCCTGCACGATCAGGGGAAAGGCGACGGTGGGTGGGTGGAAGCCATAGTCCATCAGGCGCTTGGCCAGATCCATCACCGTAAGGTTGTTCCGGGTCTGCCGCCTGCTCGAGAACACCACTTCGTGAAGGATGGGTTCGTCGTAGGGCAGGTCATAGACATCGCGCAAATGGTGCTTGATGTAGTTGGCATTCAGAATGGCCACCTGGCTGGCCTGCTTGAGCCCTTCGGCCCCGTTGGCCAGGATATAGGCCAGCGCCCGCACCAGGGTCAGGAAGTTTCCGTAGAAAGCCTTGACCCTGCCGATGGAGTGGGGCCGATCGTGATTCAGAAAGTAACGTCCGTCTTGCCGCCGCTCTACGGTCGGGACCGGCAGGAAGGGTTCCAGCACCCGCTTGACCGCCACCGGTCCGGCCCCGGGACCTCCGCCGCCGTGCGGCGTGGAAAAGGTCTTGTGCAGATTGATGTGGAGGACATCCACTCCAAAGCTTCCCGGCCGGGTAATCCCCATCAGGGCATTGAGGTTGGCCCCATCCATGTAGACCAGCCCCCCCCTGTCGTGCACGATCCGGGCAATGCTCACGATATCCTGCTCGAAGATGCCCAGCGTATTGGGGTTGGTCAACATCAGGGCTGCAACCTCGTCGTTCATGGCCCGTTCCAGCCCGTCGAGATCGATGCAGCCCCGGCTGTCCGACTTCAGCGATTGCACCTCGTATCCGGCAATGACCGCGCTGGCGGGATTGGTTCCGTGGGCGGAGTCTGGGATCAGAACCTTCCGCCGGGGATTTCCCCGCGAACTCAAGCAGGCCCGGATCATCAGGATGCCCGTCAACTCTCCGCTGGCTCCGGCCGGGGGTTGCAGGCTGACCGCGTCCATGCCGCTGATCTCGGCCAGGCAATCCGCCAGGAGCCTCAGAACCTCCAGGCAGCCCTGCACCAGCGACTCGGGGCTCAGAGGATGGGCCTCGGCCAGCCCTTTCATCCCGGCGACCCGCTCGTTGAGGCGGGGGTTGTACTTCATGGTGCAGGAACCCAACGGATACATGCCGGCATCGATGCTGTAGTTCCAGCCGGCGAGGCGGGTGAAGTGCCGCACCACGTCCACCTCGCTGACCTCGGGAAAACCGGGGATCGGCTCCCTCAGGTTGTCGGCTCCCAATGCGGCGCCAAGATCGACCGGAGGAACATCCAGGCGAGGCAGGTCGTAGCCCGTCCTTCCCGGGGAACTCCGCTCGAAAATCAACCCCTCGTTCAGGTTGAGGTGCCTGCCGGTTCTGGGGAATTTCGTGGATGAATTGCTCATCGGAAGAATGGCATGGAGCCAGGGTCCGGCATCAAGCCGCAGCCTGGACCAGTTCGACCAGGCGATCGATATCCTCTCGGCTCTTGGTTTCCGTAATCGATACCAGCAGGGCATTTTCGAGGCGGGGATCGTATCGCCCCAGCGGCAGACCCGGAACCACGCCGGCGTCATGAAATCTTTCCTCTACCTCCGTGTAAGGGCGGCTCAACCGAAACACGAACTCGTTGAATCGAGGGCCCTCGAACAGAATCTCGACAGGAACCTTTCTCAGGGCGGCCATCCCATACTGGACTTTGGCGACGTTCCGGATGGCCAACTCCCGGAGCCCCTTCCGACCGAGCAGGGAACAGAACAGGGTCAC
>JAPOZE010000499.1 GCA_026706225.1 Acidobacteriota bacterium | reverse complement strand
CTACCACTCCATCGGGCCCTGGATGCTCGCCCACGACGGCGTGCCCTCGGCTCAGGAACTTCAGGGCTACTCGAAAGGCGTCTCCGCAATGGTTCGCCAACAGCGATTGATCACCCGCCTGGTTCTTCTCCTCAGCGGGAGCCCCAGGTTGGCCGAGCGGGCCATCAAGGGTCTCGGCCGGCAGCCGGAATTGTTCCGCTGGCTGCTGTCGGCCAACATGGGCGCCGTGTCTGCGGCATCCATTCCCAAGCTGGAGATGATGCGGCTGGCGACGGCAATGGTCCGTGGTTGACTCCGGGCAGGACCGGCAAGTCATGGAAGACACGTGGGGATTTCGAGTCCGAGGGAGCTTGTCGGGCAGAAATCCGGCGTCGACTGTCTCACTCGCTATCGCCGCCAAGCCCGCCAAGCCAGGTGCCCAACACGATTGCGGCCACCCATCCCCAAAAGCCGATACCGCCTTGGGACCGGCCTGACGATGCTTCTTCAATCGGTGCATCCGATCTGGCTGTCTCGTCAGCGATCAGTCGTTGCTCCTGCCGTTTTATCCATCGATTCAAGTGTGTCATTGACGCCGGGGACTCGAGCTTCAGGGCCAACGGGATTGGCTGATGGTTTCCCTCCTCGCCGAGGCCGTGCTTTTCGAGAGCGCCCTTTGGATCGTTCAGGCACTCGACAATCTCGTCGAGCCAGCCTTGAATCCGGAGCAGCGTCTCGCCATAGACCCTCTCGATCAGTCGGCACCCCTCGGAATCCACGGGGGCGGGACGTGCCCGTCGAACTTCGTCATAGTCATCCAGGAGGCGTTCGAGACGTATCTCCATTCGGGCGGCGCCCCGCTGCACCAGGTTGTCCGGAGTATCGTCAATTTCAAGCAACTCACCCACCTGGTTGACCTCATCGCCCAGCCGATCGAGATCGCCCCGGAACTGTTCCAGGTGGTGCCGCAAGAAGCCGACAATGTTCGTGACCCGCTCTGATGGGTTGGGCCTGCTCTCCATGCGACCCCGGAGCTTGGAGGCAATGGGGCGCACGCATTCGCCGAACACCAGCGTCTGCCGCGTCAAGATCGATTCCGAGTTCATGTCCCGATTCCCCTTGGGTCATACTATCATGCTGAAACTCTTTGTCTACGGCACGCTCAAGAGCGGCTGCCGGAATCACCAGCACTTCTGCCAGGGGTATGTGGGGCTCCTGGAGGCCACCGTTCGCGGGCGCCTTTACGAGGATCCCGGGTATCCCATACTGGAGGTGCCCGAAGCGGACATCCTGGCCCAGGGAAGCACCGATCCTCTGGCCGACGCAGCCAGGCAGGTGCAACTTTCCCATCGTGTGCAGGCCGGGCTCCAGCAACTTCCCGAAGGCGCCACGGGGGAGGTTTGGGACACCGTCTACGGGGAACTGTTCACATTTGACGACCCCCAAACCCGCCTTCCCCCCATCGACTGCCTGGAGGGATTCCACCCCGGTGGCCGCAGCCTCTATCGGCGCGTGCTCGTCCCCGCCACGGTGGAGGGCGCCAACCAGCTTGCCTGGGTCTACGCGGTCGAGAATCTCGGCACCAGCCGCCGCCGGATCCCCTCCGGCCGCTGGCCGGAATAGCCTGACGCAAGCCCACCGTCGCCACTGGATGCAGTTCTCGTTGGAAGAGACTCGGATTTGTGAGAGATGCTTGGATTTCCAAGCATCTCCCGACCTCGGTCGAAGACGCCGTCCAGGTTCGAAGCGGCAACTGACGCCTCAAACTAAAGTGGCCCACCGTCCAACTACGTCCTTGGAGGATTCCATGTATTGATGCCATGATGCTGCCATGCGGACTACAGTGACAATCGACAACGACGTACTGGCGGTTGCGCGAGCGCTGGCGGAGCGTAACGGGACCAGCCTTGGCCGGGCCTTGTCAGAGTTGGCTCGGCGCGGTTTCGAAACCATGCACGCGGCCGCGGAGCAGGGGAAGGGCGTCATCTTCGCCGTCGATCCCGGCGCCGACCCCATCACCAGCGAGGACGTCTACCGGTCCTCGGGCGACTGGCCGTGATCTCCAGGGACCGCGCACGGCATCGCCGGGGTGAGGCTTCAGAGTCGCTGCCGGTTCGTGCTAGAATCGGGTCCCCGGTTTTGAGGTCCCGTAAGGAAAGAGGAACGCCCAATGACAGTGATTGATCAACTTCTGGAAAACAATTCCCGCTATGCCGACGGCTTTGACAAGGGCGATCTGCCGTTGCCTCCCGCATGCAACCTGGCGGTGGTGGCCTGCATGGATGCCCGCCTGGATGTGCACAAGATCCTGGGCATCAGTGAGGGGGACGCGCACGTGATTCGCAATGCGGGGGGTGTGGTCAGCGACGACGCCATCCGCTCCCTGGTGATCTCCCAGCGCCTGCTGGGCACCACGGCCATCGTGCTGATTCACCATACCGATTGCGGCATGCTGACCTTCCGGGACGACGACGTCAAGGATGCCATCGAGGCCGATACCGGCCTGCGACCGGCCTTCTCCATGGAAGCTTTCGGAAACCTGGAGCAGGATGTCCGCCAGTCCATCTCCCGCATCCAGGCCAATCCCTTCATTCCCAACAAGGACCAGGTGCGCGGCTTCGTCTACGACTGCGGCACCGGACGGCTGAACGAGGTGGCTTCCGCGTGAGCCACGCCTGCGTCCCTGAATTCGAGATACTTCTGGCTTATCGTTGAAAGGTCGGGCGAGCCCCGGTCGGCTATGGCTGCCAGCCGGCCGGGACCCGCACCACGACGGTTCCGGCGATCTTGTCGTGCCAGGCCTGTCGCTCGGGGTCCCAGAGGATCCAGAGCCAACCCAGCCCCGCGGCCGCCGCCGACAGGATGCTGGCCAGTCCCCTCACCAGCGCATCGGTAAAGGCGAGGGGTTTCCCATCCTTCCGAGCCACCCGCAGTCCACAGATGATGCCGCCCACGGTGGTTCCTTTCCAGCTCCAGAGAGCCACGCGATAGATCAGCAGAAGGACAAAGGACCTGCCGAGGTGCATATGGGAGAACGGCAGGGTAATCACGGTCACCAGCAAAAAGTCGAGCAGCAGGGCTCCCAGGCGGTGGAGAAAAGTGGCCCGCGGAAAGGATGAGAGGTTCTCACCCGGAGGCGGGGAAGCTGCCGCTGTGTCTCTGCCGGAGGGCTCAGCAGCACCGCCGTTGGAGGTGTCGGTTCCCGACTCGTCAATTGGCGGCGGCGGTGGTGGCGGAGCGGAGGAGAGGGGATTCTCCCGCCTCAAGCCGGCAACCAGAGCGGTGGCGACCGCTCCCAGGCCCATCAGGCTTACCAGGGCCCAGGCGGTGAGACCGACGACCGGAACCATGCCGACCAGGATGATGGCCGCCAGGCCGACCCCAAGCGACCGGGCTGCCTGCAGGCGGTCGTTCGGGGACTCCTCGGGCAGAACCCGGCTTCCGATCCAGCGAGCGGCGGCCACGTCGCCGACGAGGCCGGCAATCAGAAAAGCGAGCCACAGGAAGGGCACCAGGGCCAGTCCGACCACCGACACCGTCAGAATGAACGACACCGGCGCGATCAGAAGAATCGTCAGAAATCCCGTCAGCCCCGTGGTCAGGGGCTTCCGGTCGAGTGTTTCCGTACAGGCGCGCACCGGCCCGTCGAACACCAGGTTGATGAGCAGGAACAAGAGCACGAAAACGGCCACGAAAACCCACATCCAGGGGAGTTCGGGCACTATCGGCCGGCCCCAGAGCAGTCCTCGAGTGAGCCAGGGAGCGGCGTTCGCGACCTTGCCCGCCAAGGGAAAGGCTCCGACCGAGACCAGATCTCCGCCCGGGGTGAACCCGGGAGGCACCTTCAATCCGCTGCCCACCGCTACCAGGTCTCCGCCAACCACGGTTCCGGGCTGGACCTCGCCTGATCCGGCTACCACGACAACGTCCCCGCCGACGCGGGCGCTGCCCGTAAGCGTGGCCGTTCCGGCCACCACTACCAGATCCTGTTCTACTTCACCCGCGATCCGAGCGGTGCCCGCGAGGATGACTACGCTCTCGACCCGTTTGCCCATAGGGAGGGTGTAGCCTCGTCCGATCTGAACGACTTCACCGCCAATGTCGACGATGTCCGGATCGATTTCCAGATCCACATCAACTTCAACGGGTGGATCGGGCGTAGACGGCGCTGTGGCCTCTTGAGCCGCTCCGACGGTAGCAACCAGCCCCAGTGTGACTGCCAGTACTGCCAAGGGTTTCCAAGTAGTGTTCATCATCTGACGCTCCCTTCCCAAAGTACGCTCCGGAGTGCCTCCCAGAG
>JAPOZE010000357.1 GCA_026706225.1 Acidobacteriota bacterium | reverse complement strand
CTCAGCGGATAGTGGTGGAGGCTTTGGTTGTCGGGGTCGACCTGGGTGGCCAGGGACGACGGCCGGCTGGACTGGCGAAAGGTTTGGGAAAGAACCAGCAGGCGCAGCAACCGCTTGACCGACCAACCGTGCTTGACGAATCGGCTGGCCAGGTAGTCGAGCAGTTCGGGATGGGTGGGCTTGTCTCCGAAGCGTCCGAAGTCATCCACGGTGGACACGATGCCACGGCCGAACACGTGGTGCCAGAGACGGTTCACCATCACCCGGGCCGTCAGCGGATTGTCGGCTGAGGCGATGATCTCGGCCAGTTCCCTGCGTCCGCTGCCCGGGGTCCGGAAGGCCGAACCGGAGGCCTTCAGCATGGTCAGATAGCCGCGAGGCACCGGATCGCCGGGACGCTTGGCGTCTCCCTTCTCCAGCAGGGGGGCGTCGAACCCAGGGTCGATGTCGCCCATTGAGCTGATGATCCGCGGATTCGAGAGCCGGGACTCCAGGCTGCGGTAGGCGGAAACCAACCGGTTGAGCCGGGGACTCAGGTCCTTGCGGTTCTCCAGCAGCTCGTTCTCGATCAGCCAATTGATCCAGCGCACCTCCGGCAACCCCGCCTTCCCCTTGGCCCAGGCGGTCAGGGCACGGCGGCTGGCGGCTCCATAGCGCCGGGCCAACTGCTCGGCACTGCGCGGCGCCCCTCCCTGCAACAGCGGGGCCAAGTGGTCCAGCTCCTCCCGCGGCAGTTCCTCGATGTCGTGCAGCACCGCCTGAGAAATGCCGAAATAGGACCCGGGCCTGACAAAGTCCTCCTCGGTGTAGCCTTTGAGATGCCGGGGGCGCTCGGGTATGCGGGGATTCCCGTCCTTGGTGACCAGCTCGATATAGAGCGGAAAGGTCGTGTCGCGGTGCTTGATGGGTATGCGGTACCAGGACAGGCGATCGCTCTCCAGCGGCTTGTAGTCGTCGCCGAGGACGCAGTGATCCACAATGGTCCGGCGGGAAGCCAGCTTGCCTCCCATGAGCCGCAGACTCACGAATTTCTTGTCCTTGGGCAGATAGGGAGAGCGCAGGGCGCCGTTGAGGCGTTCCGAGAGGACGTGGCTGTAGAGGCCGGCGGAAAGAACCCCCGAGACAGCTCGAGAGCCATCGGAGCCGAGGGTCAATGCTCCGTCATTTACCGCCCCTTCCATGAGTCCGAGACCGTCGGGGCGCCAGTCGCCCGGACCGCCGGAACGAAAATCGCCGAAGTCCAGGAAGTGGCTGCGGTTGAAGTCCTTGCGCTCCGCCATCTCCCGCTTGTAGTGAGTCGCCATCTTCGACCAGGCCTGGCCAAACCGTGCGGGAGACAACCCGGCCTCACAGGCGATGGCCGCCCAGGGATAGAGAATATCCTCGGGGTCCATGCTCTTCCTGAGCAGGACCTGGTGCCATCGCTCCAGCCTTTCCGGATCGAGGCCGGCGGCCCGGGCCGCGTCCGGGACGCCGGCGGCCTGGGCCGCCTGGAGCGCCAGCAGGGTGTCGGGGATCTGTTGGGTCCGACCGATCCAAAGCCTGGCCAGCTCCTTGCGGATAGAGGATTTCAGCTTCTTGAGGCGTTCCCTGATCCATTGGTCGGAGTCCCCGACGTCCAGCGTCCGGGAAAGCTGGCGCGAGCTGTTCAGGATCCCGTAGAGCGCGTAGTAGTCTTGGGTGGGAACGGGGTCCAGCTTGTGGTCGTGGCAGCGGGCACAGGCCACCGTCAGGCCCTGAAAGGCCTTGGTGAGGGTGTCGATCTGGTTGTCGACCACATCGGTGCGGATTTCCCTGAAGGTCACGCAGTTGTCGTGACCCATCTCTCCCAGCCGGAAGAAAGCCGCCCCGGCCAGCGACTCATTCAGGCCCAGCCTTTGGTCGATGCGGGGTTGTTCCAGCAAATCGCCGGCCACGTGCTCCCGCACCAACCGGTCGAAGGGCAGATCCTGGTTGAAGGCCCGGATCAGATAGTCCCGGTAGCGCCAGGCAGCCAGCAGCTCGTAGTTCCACTCGTAGCCGTAGGTTTCCCCGAAGCGCATCACGTCCATCCAGTGACGCGCCCACCGTTCCCCCAGGTGAGGAGAGGCGAAAAGGCGGTCCACCAGGCGCTCGTAGGCGTTGGGAGAGGCATCCCGAACGAACCGATCGACTTCCTCGGGCTCGGGTGGCAGCCCGGTCAACACCAGGCTGAGCCGTCGGACCAGGGTCTGCCGGTCGCCCGGCGGGGCCGGCTTCAGCCCCCGGCGTTCCAACTCCGCCAGAATGAACCGGTCCACGGGATGCCCCGATGCAAGCGCACCGTTTCCCGGCGTCCGGGGTTCGGTCAAGGGTTGATAGGACCAGTGCTCCCGCAGCATTCCAGCGTAGAACTCATCCACCTCGCCAGGTCCGCCCGGGGTGGCGGCGGGCTCGGGCCAGGGCGCGCCCAGGGCGACCCAGCGTTCCAGGGCGCCGATCTGCTCGGGCGAAAGCCGGCCGGCCGGCGGCATCTCCAGCTCCTGGTGGCGAACCGCCTTGATCAACCAGCTCGACTCGGGCTCCCCTTCCACCACCGCGGCACCGCGGCTGCCCCCCTTGAGCGCTCCCTCCCTCGAGTCCAGACGCAGCCCGCCCTGCTGCATCTGGGGACCGTGGCAGTCGTAGCAGTGCGCGGCCAGGACCGGACGCACTGCCTTCTCGAAAAACTCCAGGGCCTCGGGCGGGAATTGCTCGGACGCCAGCCCCGACCCGGCCAGGCAGAGCACCAGGGCCCCGGCTGCAATCAGACTTGACTTCAGGGATTCAGCCTTCATGGGAGAATAACTCTCGTTCCAAAAGCGGCCAAGTCGCTGCTTGCTGCTCTCATTTTATGCCCGCGCCCTGCCGGGCAGCAATGAGAAGTTAACTCGCATTCCCGCCGGCTCAAAAAACATCGGAGCCGGAATTCACGCAGGCCACGAGTGGGAGTAGGATGAACCCATGAACAATGTCTCTCTGACCCTTCGGCGACTGGGACCGGATACCCTACCGGACTTTGCAGCACTGCTGGTTACACCGCCGCATGGCTGGTGTTGGTGTGTTGCCTGGGAAACCCATGGTTGGGAAGGGTGGGAAGATCGCAGCGAGAAGGACAACCGGTGCCTGCGCAAGGCGCTCTGGGATGCCGGGTCTTACCATGGACGGATTTTCTACCTGGATGATCGGCCGGTCGCCTGGTGTCGAGTCGGCCCGCGGACGGCATGGCCAAAGTTGTGTGGGACCTTCAACCTGGAACCGGTCGACTCGGTTTACGCCTTTGTTTGTTTTGGCATCGCTGAGAGCCATCGCGGTCAGGGTCTTATGCATCAAGCGATGGCACTGGCGTTGAGGGACTTGGCAGCGGAAGGCGTGGCGGAGGTCGAGGGCTTTCCGCGCAAGAGGAGTCTGGCAAACCGCCTGGATCCCGGTGAAGTGTGGATGGGCCCGGCGCGCCTCTTTTCGACAGCAGGATTTGAAATCGTGGAAACCCGGGATACCGTCCTGCACATGCGCCGCAGGATGGTCAACCGGCGGTCGTAGCTCTGACTCCACAAATAGGCTGAGCTTTTTGCAAAAGTCGCGGCGGGGAAGGTCATCTTGCCGGAAAACCAGAGGTTCTGCCTTTTTCAATATCGGGTGCGACCTGGTGAAAAAGGCTGTCTAACCACAAAAAGCACAAAATCCAGAATTTGTGTTTTTGTGCCTTTTGTGGCCATTCCCGGCAAACGTCCCCCCGCCGAATGTTGCAAGAGTCTCTGTAAACACATCGGACGGCTTCTGCCCAAGAGGCTCCGAGATGATGTTGCTATCGAGCCGATATTTCACAGTTCAAAACCGGAAGTCGCGGCCCGGTGTTTTCTCGCGTTGCCTCGCAAACAGTTTGTCAGGGTCAAGTGCAAGCTCCGTTAGGTCGCTCTCATTCGTGAAGACCTGATACGCCGTAACGAAACTACGGCGGCTCGACGTGAGCCGCTCGAATCGCTTGCAGCCGATTAACATCGCGACGGGTTTGCCGTGCCGCGTCAACTCCACGTCCGTTCCATTCTCTGCCGCGCGAACCAGTTTCGGCAGATTGCGGCGTGCCTCGGCGATAGAATTCTTGTCAGTCATCGATCCACCTCCTCGTCAATCAGGTCAAGGATTTCTTGCTGGCCGTATCGGGCATTGCGGTCCTTGACCTGGCGGACAGTGAAATCGAGCAAACGGCGGCGCACGGCTTCATCGACAAATCGGGACAAATCGCCTTTCTTGCCTCCGGTGCGTGCAAGATAAGTGCGTACAGCCCGGTC
>JAPOZE010000087.1 GCA_026706225.1 Acidobacteriota bacterium | reverse complement strand
GTACCAGAAGGCCCAGGGGCGATCAGCCAGGGAGAGGAAGCGATAGCCCCAGTCCTTGTAGGGCCAGAACTCTTGGCCTGTGCCCAGCTTGGCGCCGTAAACCGTGTACCAGACGAAAAAGGAGAGTCCCAGCCAGGCGAAGCGGTCTTTTTGAATTCCATGCTTGATCAGCAGCCCCAGACTCAAGGCCCAGGCCAGGATTCCTCCCCAGGAGGGGATCAGCGACAGATCGAGACCCGCCAGGCGGGCCTGCCCTCCCTGATGGGCGCCGAAAATCCAGGCCCCGGCCAGCCCCAGCAGCGTCAGGCCCGCCGCCCGGAGCAGGCTTCCCTCCCATTCGTTCTCCATTCTCAGCCCCAGGGACTTCAGGAAGCGCCGCGGCAGGTCGGCCCCGATCAAGACGAAGGCGTGGTCGTAGGGGATCTTGCGTTCTCGCCGGGAACCGTTCTCCTCAACGGTGAGTCTGGCTTCTCCCTCCCCGAATTCGGTCACGTTGGAGTTGAGCAGGAGCTCCACCCGGTTTTCCTGAACAGCCTGCTCGAGCTTGCGCTCGTTGTCCTTGAAGATGCGGCTGAAGGTGTCGCCTCGATAGGAGAGAAGGACCCGGTTTTGCTCGCTCAGAGTGATCGCCGCCTCCACGGCGCTGTTGCCGCCCCCCACCACCAGAAGGTTTTCGTTCCTGTATTTTCTGGGTGAATAGAGGCGGTGGTAGACGGGCTCGCGATCTTCCCCTGGCACCTTGAGCTTGCGCGGGTTCCCGCGTTGACCGGTGGCCAGCACCACTCGCTTGGCCCGATAGGTCGCCTTGGGGGTCGACACCTCGAAGACGCCGGCCTTCTTCCGGCAGCCGGTCACCGGCTCACGGGTGTGGAGCTTCAATTGGTGGTCGGTGATGATCTGGTGCCAGCGGCGCACCAGATCTTCCTTGGTGGCCCCATCGAGCCAGAGCTTGCCCTTGGGGGGGTGGCTGTCCGGTTCCGCGTAGACCCATTTGCCCTCGGGGAAGTTCTCGATGGTATTGGCGATCTGTTCCTTTTCCAGCAGAAGGTAGCGCATGCCGCGCTCGTCCGCCTGCAGGGCCGCGTTGAGCCCGGCGGCCCCCGCGCCCACGATCAGCAGATCCAGCAGCTCGGGGTCGTCGCCCCCGACCGCACCCGGCAGGGAGGCGATGCGCTCCACCACCTCGTACCCCTGGGCCATGGCAGACTTGATGACGGGGGCGCCCGCCAGATCGCCGATAACGAAGAAGCCCGAGATGTTGCTCTGGTTGTGCTTGCCCAGGAGGGGGCGTTCATTGGGTCCGCTGCCCGAATGGAGCACCGAGACCAGACCCTGCTTGATTCTGTTGGCCAAAGGAATCAATGCCATCGAAGTCAATCACCTCCAGACTCGTTCGTCGGTCTGCTCAGGCTCGCGTCACCTCGGACTGTTGCGAGGGGGCCAGTTCCTTCCCGCATGCCAGGCACTGCCGGGCGGTGGGGTGGTTGACCTCCCCGCAGGCAGGGCAGGGGGCAGGAGCTGCGGTCTCCGGAACCTTGACCAGCCCCCTGGGCACCTGGCCGTGATCCCGACCGGCCCGACGGGAGATGACGTAGAGAAAACCCGGCAGGTTCAGAAAGAAGCCGATGAAGAAGGGCGCCAGCGGGGGGCTGTCCATCGACAGGGCGCGGTAGCCGCTCAGGCCCCCAAATATCAGGGAGGACAGCACCAGCAGTCCGAACAGAAACCAGCCCTGACTGATTCCCCCCTGGGCCGTGCCCGGCGGTGCAGACAAATCCTCCTGAAACAGGGCGCCCCTGGGCTGTTGGCTGTAGAAGCTGCGTTCCAGGTCGTTGAGGAAGGTCTCGACGTGAGCTCGGCATAGGGGAGTCCGGCGCCCGCGCACGATCAAGGTCACATCGTCGGAAGTCAGTTCCGCCCCGCAGACCGTGCATAGTTCCGAGTTCTTGGCAGGCACCCGGGAGTAGGTCTGTCCGCCGACACGACCGACACCCCCGAAAAGCGCAAGGAGCAGCAGCAACGCTGTTACCCGCAGGAAAACGGCCAATCGCAGCGGCTTCGCGCACATGGAAACGAACCTCAATGAATAGCTTGCACTCCAGTACCGGGGAAATCAACCCGTCGCAGTCGTTCAACTTCTTTGATGGGACCCGGGAGCCGCCGCGATGCGCCGCCCGGTGAGAAACAGGTATCCAGGTCAGGCGGACGTCAACCCCATGTCCACGGCCCGGTTGAGCTGTCTCAAGCTGGTCTCCAGCGGGGTACTCAAGTGGACCCTCAAGGCTCTGCGGCCTCGTTGGTTGAGCACCTGAAAATCTCCCCTGGCCTGGGCGGCCTTTACGGCTCCAAAGGTGGAATTCCGGCCCGGCACCGGCAGATCCCGCGGGTTCTCGCCCGTGATTTGCAGAAAGACTCCGCTGTTGGGGCCGCCCTTGTAGGCCTGGCCGGTCGAGTGCAGGAAGCGCGGACCGAAACCCAGACAGGTGGCTACCCCGAACCTGTCCCGAACCTGGCGCCTCAACCTCTGAAGCAGCCCCTGGTGAAGCGGGTTCATCTCGAGAAAGGCCAGGATCGCGAAGTAGTCTCCGGGGGAGAGCCGCTCCAGGTGGGCCTGGAGAAAGGATGCCGCGGTGGGGCCGGCTCCCGCCGCCTTGGACAGCAGCCTGCAGTTCTCCTCATCGGCGTGCAGGGAGATTCCGCCCCGGCTGAAAAAGGCGGTCTCCCGCGGGAATGAGCCCTCCCGCTGGTAGCGCCGGGTCAAGTCCCTGGTGGCCGTCTTGCTGGCCTCGACGTCGGGCTGATTGAAGGGATTGATCTCCAGGAGCGATCCGGCCACTGCCGTTGCCATCTCCCATCGAAAAACCTCCTGGCCGAGGTTGTAGCGGTCGGCCATGGAGATCCGGATGACGGGATGCCCGCTCTGCGTCAGGTCCTTGACGGCCTGCTCCTGTTTTCGGTCCCGGCTGGAGTCCAGCCGAAGGTGAAGGAAGAGCCGGTCCTCTCCGTAGACTCCGGGAGGCCCCACCGACTCGCTTTCGACGGGAATGAGGCCCTTTCCATCCTTGCCGGTGGACTCGGCCAGCAACTGCTCCAGCCAGGCGCCCATGCCCGAGATTTCCGGGGAGGCGATCAGCGTGAGCTTGTCCCTGCCTGCCTTGGCCAGGGTGCCCAGAATGACTCCCAGGACCACCCCGGAATTGCGGTGCGCGGGAGACTGAGGCTTACAGGCCAGAACCATGGAGCGGGCCCGGTGGATGAACCCGGTCACATCCAGTCCCATCAACGCTGCCGGCACTCTGCCGAAATTTGACAGCGCCGAGTAGCGGCCTCCGACGGCCGGCTCCCCGAAAAAGATGGATCGGAAGCCCTCCCTTTCGGCCATTGCCTGCAGTTTGGAACCGGGGTCGGTGATGGCGACAAACCGGCTTCCGGCTTCGGACTCGCCCAGGGCCTGCTTGACCCGCTCGAAGAAGTACCGTTTCAGAATGTCGGGTTCCAGGGTGCTGCCGGACTTGCTGGAAACGATGAAGAGGGTTCGCGACAGGTCGATTCGGGATTCAAATCTCAGGACTTGTGCGGGGTCGGTAGAGTCCAGGACGTGAAGTTCCGGGTATCCCTTCTGCCGGCCGAAGGTTGCGGCCAGAACTTCGGGAAAGAGGCTGGAGCCCCCCATTCCCAGCAGCAGCAGATGGGACAATCGTTCCCGGCGAATCTCCTGGACGAACCGCTCCAAGTGCGAATCGGGGCCGGGGCCGTCCGCCAGCGAGAGCCAGCCCAGCCAGCGTCTTTCATCGGACCCCGTCCAGAGTGAGGGGTCTCCGGACCACAGCCGCGCGGTTTTGTTCTCCCTGTCCCAGGTCTCCAGCGCCGCCGACACGGCATGGGCCAGCTTGGGGTTCAGGGAATGGGTCTGAGAATTCAACGGAGAGGCACGCATTGTAGGACTGGTAGGACTGGCGTCGGCTCGGGGGGTGGGCGGAATGTCCGACAAGTGGCTAGTGGTCAGTGATCAGGGGTCAGCCCATCGGTTACGGCAGTTCTTCAACGGTAGCGGGTTTCCAGCGCCTTGACTTTTCCCAGGCGCCGGCGGTGGCGCTCCTCTCCCGTGAACCTGGCCCCCAGGTAAGCCAGAACCACTTCTCGGGCCAGCTCGATGCCCACGATGCGAGCCCCCAGAACCAGGACGTTCATGTCGTCGTGCTCGACTCCCTGGTGGGCCGAATAGGTGTCATGGCAGATGCCGGCGCGAATGCCGGGGAGCTTGTTGGCGGCCACCGAGGCGCCGACGCCGCTG
>JAPOZE010000063.1 GCA_026706225.1 Acidobacteriota bacterium | reverse complement strand
CCTCTCCATCCCCGGAAACGGCCTGAAGCCCCAGGAGGCCGTCCAGGGCCGCCTGGCCGAGACCGCGGTGATTCCGGCCAGGCTGAGCGAGTTCGAAGAGACCCTCCCGAAGGTGTCGGCGGTCGGCTGAAAGCAGTCCGGCCTTCAAGCATCTCCCGGAATGGGTTCGGATCGGGCGCGGCGGCCTGTTTTCCGGGAGGTCCCGCCCCTCAGAGACACGTTCATGTCGCATCTTCCATCCCGCTACTCCCGCCAGGTTCTCTTTGCGGAAATCGGCACAGCCGGACAGAAGCGCCTGCTTGCCGGCCGGGTGGTCATTGTGGGCTGTGGGGCCCTGGGAACGGTGCAGGCCGAGGCCCTGACCCGTGCGGGCGTCGGAAGACTCCGCCTGATCGATCGGGACTTCATCGAGGAAAGCAACTTGCAGCGACAGACCCTGTTCACGGAAGAGGATGTTCGGGAGGGCCTGCCCAAGGCGGTCGCCGCCAGACGGCGCCTGCAGGCCATCAACGCCTCGGTCGCCGTGGAGGACCGGGTGGAGGACCTCAACTATCGCAACGCGGAAGTCCTGCTGGAGGGTGCCGACTGCATTCTGGACGGCACCGACAACTTCGAGGCCCGCTTCCTGCTGAACGACGTCTCCCAGAAACGGCGAGTCCCCTGGATTTACGGAGCCGCGGTGGGAAGCCAGGGCCTGACCATGACCATCGTTCCCGGCCGGACTCCCTGTCTGCGCTGTGTCTTCGAATCCCCTCCACCGCCTGGAACCACGCCCACCTGCGACACCGCGGGAGTGCTGGCGCCGGCCGTGAACCTGGTGGCCTCGCTGCAGGTGGCCGAGGCTTTGAAGATCCTGTCGGGAAGGTTGGAGCGCATCAACCGGAGCCTGGTCAGCCTGGACGTCTGGCAGAACACCTGGCGGCGCCTGGAGATCGAAAGCGGCCGCGCCAGCGGCGATTGTCCGGCCTGCCATCTGGGCCGCTACGATTTCCTGGAGGGCGAGCGGGAATCCCTGGCCGCGATTCTCTGCGGGCGAGACTCGGTCCAGATCAACCAGCCCCCCGGGAAACACCTGGACTTCCCTCGGTTGGGACAGCGTCTGGAACTGCTGGGCAGCGTTTCCTACAATCGGTTTCTGCTCAGGTTCCGGTTGAAGGAGTTTGAAATTGCCGTTTTTCCCGACGGTCGGGGCATCGTCAAGGGCACCCGGGACCCCCGGGAAGCCCGCTCGCTCTACTCCAGGTACATCGGAAATTGAGATCCCGTCCGGGGCCTGAAGGACCGGACCGGAACGTCGCGGACGAACCCCGTCACGGCGAAACCGGGAGATTGCCGGCAGCCGCCATCCACCATGATCTATCTGGACAACGCAGCCACCAGCTTTCCCAAGCCGGAGGCCGTCTATCGGGAATTGCAGGACTTCTTGCGCCGCGATGGGGCCAACCCCGGCAGAGCCGGACACCAATGGGCGGTGCAGGTGGAAAAGACCATGGATGACACCCGCAACCTGCTGGCCCGCTTTTTTGGAATGGACGACCACCGCCGGGTCATCTTTACCCTCAATGGCACCGACTCCCTCAACATGGCGATCAAGGGGGTCCTTCGGCCCGGAGACCACGTCGTCACCAGCCTGCTGGAACACAACTCGGTCTCCCGCCCCTTGAAGCAGTTGGAAAGCGACGGCAGCATCAGCCTGACCCAGCTTCCCTTCTCCCGGGAGGGGTTCGTCGATCCGGAGGACTTTCGCAGGGCCCTGACCTCGCGGACGCGGCTGGTGGTGCTGCTGCACGCCTCCAATGTCCTGGGAACCCTGCAACCGATTGCCGAGGTGGGCAGGATCTGCCGCCGGCATGGGGCACTGTTTCTGGTGGACGCGGCCCAGACGGCCGGAGTCGTTCCCATCGACATGCAGGCCATGGAGATCGACCTGCTGGCTTTCCCGGGACACAAGGGTCTGTTCGGTCCGCCCGGCGTCGGCGTTCTGTTGGTCGGCCATCGGGTCGAGCCGCTCCCCTGGCGGGAGGGCGGGACCGGTTTCGATTCGGAAGACCCCCTGCAGCCCCGGCGCTTTCCCCATGTTCTGGAAGGAGGGACGCCCAACACCCTGGGCGTGGCGGCGCTGAGAGCCGGCCTGAGCTTTGTGAGCGGCGAGGGCCTGGACAGGATCCGAGGTCACGAACAGCGCCTGCTGGCTCGATTGACCGAATCCCTCAAGGACAATCCCAGGATCTGCCTTTACGGCTCCCTGGATCCTCACCGCCGGGTGGGTTCGGTGACGCTCAACCGGGAGGGCTACACCTCCTCGGAAGTCGGAGCAATCCTGGACAACTCGTTCGGAATCGCCGTCCGGTCCGGATTGCACTGCGCCCCCTACCTGCACCGGCACCTGGGCACGGCGCCCGAGGGAACCGTCCGGATCAGCCCGGGCTACTTCAACTCCGAGGACGATATCGATCGCTGCCTCTCAGCCCTGGAGCAGCTGTGAGGCGGGGAGATCCAGGGCGAACTCGATCCGGGCATCCAGCCCTCATGGCGCGGGAGAGAATCAGGGAATGAAGAAGTTGAACACGGGAACCAGGCAATGACCAGGAAATTGCGCGCGGCGGTTCTGGGGGCCACCGGCACCGTCGGCCAGCGATTCATTCAGTTGCTGGAGGACCATCCCTGGTTCGAGTTGGGAGCCATTGCGGCTTCAGGCCGCTCAGCGGGCAAGCCCTATCATCGGGCCTGTTCCTGGAAAGTCCCGGAGCCCATGCCGGAGTACGTCAGAGACCGAATCCTCAGCCCCTGCCGCCCCGGGCTGGAAGTGGACTTCGTTTTTTCCGGCCTTCCCTCCTCGATTGCCGGCGAGGTGGAAAGCGATTTTGCCCGGGCCGGATATCCGGTGGTCAGCAACTCCAGAAACCACCGCATGGAGGCGGACGTCCCCCTGCTGGTCCCCGAGATCAACCCCGACCATCTGGACCTGGTTCCTCTGCAGCAAGAGCGCACTCGGTCCTCGGGGTTTATCGTCACCAACCCCAACTGCACCACCATTGCCCTGGTTCTGGCGCTGGCGCCGCTGCACCGGGCCTTCGGCTTGAAGAGCGTCAGCGTGGTGACCATGCAGGCACTTTCGGGCGCCGGCTATCCCGGAGTGGCCGGTCTGGACGTCGCCGACAACGTGCTGCCCTACATTGAGGGAGAAGAAGCAAAGGTCGAGACCGAACCCTTGAAGATCCTGGGAAATCTCAAGGACGGGAAAATCGATCGGGCGGAGTTCAGCATCAGCGCCCAGTGCCACCGGGTGAATGTTCAGGACGGGCACCTGGAAGCGGTCTCGGCAAGCTTCCGGCAGCGTCCCTCCCTCGGTGAGCTGGTGGAGGCGCTGGCCTCGTTCCGTTCGCTCCCCCAGGAGTTGAACCTGCCCAGCGCGCCCCGCAGGCCGGTGGTCTGCCTGGAAGAGCCGGACCGCCCCCAGCCTCGCCTGGACCGATACCTGGAAAAGGGCATGGCGACGGTGGTGGGACGCATCCGCCCCTGCCCGATCCTGGACTACAAGTTCGACCTGCTGGGGCACAACACCATCCGGGGGGCGGCGGGAGCCGCCATCCTCAACGCGGAGCTTCTCAGGACGCGGGGGATGCTGGAAGGAATGGGGTAGAAATGCCGGCCGGGACCCGGGATCCCCGGGCGGAAACCCGAACCCCATGGCACAATGATGGTAGCCGTCGTCTTATGGGACTTGCAAAGAGAGGAGGCCTTATGCCCACATCCGTGCGTATTCCCGTTCAACTGAGAACGCTCACCGGAGGTCAGGAAGTGATCACCGGAACGGGCGGATCCGTGCTGGAAATCATCGAAGACATCGACCGGCAATATCCCGGCCTCAAGGACCGCATCTGCGAATCGGAGGGAAAGGTTCGGCGTTTCGTCAACATCTTTCTCAACGAAGAGGACATTCGCTTCCTGGAGAATCTCCAGACCGCGGTCACCGAAAAGGACGAGCTGTCGATCATTCCGGCCATTGCCGGCGGATAGGCCGCATCCGTCGAACCTGCTGCCGCTTCCCTCTACCGGCCTCGGGCGCCGCCGCGGTTGGCAGCGTCACGACCGGGAAGGCGTCACAAGGCCTTCTTGGCCTGCTGCCAGAGCTCTTCCATCTCGTCGAGTGTGGTGTTTCCGAGGTCCTTGCCTGCCTGCCGCAAAGCGGCCTCCATGAACTGAAACCGCTCGACAAATTTCCGGTTGGACTTTCGCAAAGCCGTTTCGGGGTCGATGTCCAGAAACCGGGCGATATTGACCGCCGCAAAAAGCAGGTCCCCGACC
>JAPOZE010000346.1 GCA_026706225.1 Acidobacteriota bacterium | reverse complement strand
CTGGCCAGCTTTCGCTTCTTCACCAACGATATCTCCACCACCACCCGGGGAATCGACCTGGTCTTCAGCTACGCGCCGCCCCGGTTGAAGGGTGGCACCGTGTTCAGCGCCGTCTTCAACCACACCGACACCCGGGTGACCCATTTCAATCCCGAACTGCTCAACGCGGCCCGCCGTCTGCGGGAGCTGCAGGAAGCCCTCCCCAGGAATCGCTGGAACGCCAGCGTCAGCCAGAGAATCGGCCCGGTGAATGTTCTGGGACGCCTGAATTACTATGGCGCCTGGTTCGACTGGGACAGCGCCCAGACCCTCTTCAGCGGCAAGCCGGTCTTCGACCTGGAGGTTGGCCTGCCCTTGAGCGAGGAGACGAGGCTGGCGATCGGCGCCCGCAACGCCTTCAATACTTTTTCCGACGTCTCTCCCAACGCAACCAGCGTCGGCGAGCAGTACAGCGAATACACGCCCTGGGGGTTCAACGGCGCCTATTTCTACTTCCGCCTGGCCTACTCCTTCAAGAAGCCGGGGAGGTAGGGGGTGTCTTCGCCCCGATGCCTCACAGGGTGGCCGTGAAGGCGGCGATGGGGGGATTGCTCAGGAAATCGTCCCAGAAAGGATTGCCCCTCTGGGAGGGGGATAGCCAAAGGTCCACCCAGCGAAATTCCCGGAATCCGGCCTTGCGGAACACGGCCCCGTAGGTTTCGGGTGTGAGGTAGTAGTTGTCGAACCGGAACCGGCGTCCGTCGGCATTGGTGATGGTGTAGCGGATGACATCTCCCTCGGCCGCCGGCTTGGGACAGGATCTCTCCAGGCCGTATTTCGCCAGCGAGGCCGTGCCGGCCGGAACGTTCCGCACGTTGTCGTTGACGCCGACGAGGCGGCCGCCCGGTCTCAGGGCGTCATGGCAGGCCCGGCAAAATCGGCCGAGCTGCTCGGCGTTTCCCGCATAGTTGAACAGATACATGGCCACCACCAGGTCGACCGGTCCTTCGGGCTGGAACGCCGCCGCGTCCGCTCGTACGTACCTGCAACCGAGCGGATGCCGTGCCTCCCGGTCCTTGGCCAGTCGAATCATTTCCGCGGAGATGTCGACCCCCGTGACCTCCGAGGCGCCCGCTCGCTTGAGCAGGCGGGTGTAGAACCCGTCGCCGCAGGCCATGTCCAGGACCGTTTCCCCGCTCACGTCGCCCAGCAGTTGGAACAGGGTGTAACGTTCCAGGTGCTCCCGGAACGGCAGTTGCTTGGAGTCCCGGTACTCTTCGGCAATGGCGTCGTATGCTTCCATTGGCCTTGGCCCGGTCGTCGGCGAGCCCAACTCCGGTCCCGCCTCGGGGCCTTGACGATAGAGGAGTTCGCTCCGGTGAGCCGAACCGGCAACCCCAGGCCGGCGCCAAGCGAGCCGAATGCCGCTATTCGGCCTCGCTGGATCCGCTTTCAGAAGGCTGGCCGGCCTCAGGCTCCGGCGCCTTCACCCGGATGGTGACAATGTCGGTGTTGTGGTACTGCTGGTGACGGATGGAGGAGGCCACGTGCCGCAGCAACCGTAGCGAGATTTCCCGTTCGACCCCCGGACCCTCGGCGTATCGGCCCAGCAGGGCGATTCGGTCCTGAAGGTTCTGCTCTTCGCGGCTGGAGGCGATCAGTTCCAGGACGGCGCCGCCGTTCTCCTTGAAGGCCACCAGCTGCAGCCGGCGAGGCTCTCGCTTCTGGCCGGAATCTCCCCGATGGAATAGCGTCGCCAGGGTTTCCTCCACGGCCGTGTCGAGCCGGTTGCGCATCGCCTGTGCCCAGCCGTTGTCCGCGGCGAAGGACTCGAGGAACTCCTGGATCCTGGGCAGGGCGGACAGATCGCACTCGGTCTCCATCCGTCTGCGGCGGGGCTGGGTCAACTCCAGGAACAGCGTCATGAGAATGGCGGCCAAGCCGCCGGCAGTCATCCCGTTCTGAAGCAGTCCGCCCGCGAAGTCGTTGAAGTACTCGGGGAATATGGCGCCGTTCTGGAAACCCGCGCCAATCCAGAACGCCACCCCGGCCACCACCCCCTTGCGGTAGTCGATGCCGTCCTGTACGACGATCCTCATGCCGATCACGAACAGCATCGCCAGCAGAACCGTTATGTAGGCGGCCGCGACCGGCCCCGGAATCGCCAGCAGCACCGCCGGCGCCTTGGGCAGAAACGCCATCGCAATGAACACGGCGCCCACCGCCATGCCCACCCGGCGGGCCCCCACCCCGGTGAGCTCGGTCACCGATACGCTGCTCGAATAGGTGGTGTTCGGCACGGTGCCCGCCAGACCGGACAGCAGGTTCCCCAATCCATCCGCCGCCACCGCACCCTGCACCGCCCGGAAATCGACGGCCTGGGTCCGCCGGCGGGAGACGCGCTGGATGGCGACCGCGTCCCCGATGGTTTCGATGGCGCCCACCAGGGTCACGAACACGAACGCCGGAAGCAGAGCCCAGAAGGTCGGTCCGAAGCTCAGATCCAGCCCCGGCCACCCTTGCGAGGGAAGTCCGATCCAGGCCGCGTCGGCGATGAGTTTGCTGTCGTAGATTCCGTAGAACCCGGCCACCGCCGATCCGGCCGTCACGCCGACCACCGGCGCCCATAGCCGCAGTTTACCGCGGGCCTTCAGCGCCAGACCGGCGATGACCAGCAGCGTTACCAGGGCGGAGGTCCCGGAGGCGCTCAACGGGGTCCCTTCCGGCACATCGCTCAGCATCTTGAAGATGAAGGGCATGACCGTCACCGGAATCAGCATGATGACGGTGCCCGCCACCGCCGGCGTCAGGATCCTCCGGAAGAGCGAAAGCCGGGCAGCCAGTCCGAACTGGAAAAGAGAAGATGCGACCACCAGCGTGGCCAGCATCGCCGGGCCGCCTTCGGCAATGGCCGTGATGCAGACCGCGATGAACGCACCCGAGGTCCCCATCAGCAAGACGTAGCCGGCGCCAATGCGGCCCAGGCGTACCGCCTGGACGAGTGTGGTGACCCCGCTGACGGCCAACGCGGCGAACACGGCCCAGGAGAGGAAGGCTTCGGTTCCTCCGGCCACCCGAATCACGATGGCGGGAGTCAGCACGACGCCGGCAACGCACAGGACGGCCAGTTGCAGTCCCAGGCCCAGGGACAGCAATGCCGGCGGCTTCTCCTCCGGCTCGTAGCGCACGGCGGTATTCCGGACGGTGTCTTGAGCATCCATGTCGTTCATCCCTTATTCACTAGAAGCGCCAGATCAGCAGCAACTGCGGGGCGTACTCGTCTTCCTCCACACCCAGCTTGTTGCGCCAGTACTGGTACTCGATCCCCACCAGCAAGTGGTTTGCGGCTCCGAAGGCGGCGCCCAGATCCCAGGTGAGCTGCGGCTGCGCCAGAACCCACCCCTTGACAGGGTTGCCGAACTCGTCCGTGCTTGCCCCGACATACTCGGCATGACCGCCCATCAGGAAGGATTGGCTGCCCAGTCGGAACGGCAGCGCCCAATTGACGTCGACCGTGAAGCTGTTGCCGGTTCGGGGAGCGCCACCGCTGGCGGCGCCGCTGTTCCCGTCGATGTAGGCCATCACGTCGGTGTTGAGGAAGGCGAACCCCGGCACCTTCCAGGAGGCTCGCACGCCGGGCAGAACCTTGAGGACGTTGGCGTCGGCGCCGAAGTTGAGGCCGCCGATGACCGAGATATCCCGGATCGGCCCCAATTGGAACTTCCTGCCCGACACCTTGCCGAGGCTCAGGGTCGGATACCATTCTCCGTAGAGGTCCTTGTCGTTGAAACCGTCCTGGAGCCGGTCGTCGAGAATGTCGAGAAAAAAGAAACTGTCTCCCAACCTCCATCCGGTGGCATGCTGCACGGTGAGGATGGAAGTATTTTCCTGCGCTCCGGAGAAGGGGTTGGCGAGCTTGCCGTACTGGTAGTGGAATTCGGCCTGGGCGGTTGCCGCCGCGGGGGTCGCCAGCAGCAGGCAGGCGGTCACGATCCATCGCAGCAATCCGGTCCGGCAGGGGTATCGGGCCACAGGCGCTCCTTTATTGCGGAACAATACCCCATAAACGGAAAATTCCGGTGGAAAAACCGCCTCCTGCTTGACTTTAGCCGTAGAATGGAGGGCATTCCGCTGTTCAATCAATACTCTGTTTGACAGAACCCCGTTCTGCCGACGAAGGAAGCCAAGCGATGCGATTGAAACCACCACTCTGCACCGGGGGCTGTCGATGGGCGGCGGCCGTTATTCTGGTGCTGGTCGGAGCCTCCCTGTCGGGAGCCCAGACCAAGGGCGGCCGCATCCAGGGGTACGTGTTCGATCAGACGCAAGCCG
>JAPOZE010000659.1 GCA_026706225.1 Acidobacteriota bacterium | reverse complement strand
AGTCCTGTGCAATCGCTGTGACGCCCATCTGGGACACGTTTTCAACGATGGCCCCCGACCGACCGGCCTGCGCTACTGCATGAATTCGGCCGCTCTCAACCTCAAGCAGAAGTAGGGAGAGGCCTTCAGAGCCCCACTGCAAGCATCCCCCCGGTCGAAGCCATTTCAATCAATGCTCCGCCCCCACTTCGCCAATTCCCTGCGATTGTCCCTGATGGGCGCCTGGCTGATGGGCACGGCCTTCCTCTGGGTCGTCGCCACCGAAAACTTCCGTCGCGTGGATGCGGTGCTTGACGGTCCCCGTCCGGATTTCCACCAGAGGCTGGAGCCTCTGCCGGCCGGCGAGGCGCGCGTCGTCCTGCGTTTCCTGGCCTCCGAGCTCAATCGCTTCTATTTCACCGTCTGGGGATGGTCCCAGTTGGTCCTTGGAGGGGTGATCCTGATCTTGAGCCGGCGCCTGTCGGTGGACCGCTTCGACTTGGGGCTGCTGGGCGCCATGTGGGTGCTGTCGGTCGTCCTGGCACTATGGGTGACGCCGTCCATCATCGAGATCGGCCGCCAGGTCGACTTCATCCCCCGGTCTCCCCCGCCGCCGCAGATGGATGCCTTCTGGCGCTACCACCTTGCCTACACTGTGACCGACCTGGTCAAGTTTGGCGCGGGACTTTTCTGGTTGCTGCGGACCGGGCTGAAGCGGGCCTGATACCCCCTTCGATGGCCGGGGCTCCTCTCCGGCCGGCGGTTGGGAGGCCGTCAGGCCTGCCCCATGGGAGCGGCACCGCCGCTTCAGTGTTGCTTTCTTGCCATGGCTACTTTCGCGATCGGCGACGTTCACGGATGCTTCCGCACCCTGCGGCAACTCATGAAAGTTGTCCGGTTCGACCCCGGCCGGGATCGACTTTGGCTGGTGGGCGACCTGGTCAACCGGGGACCCCGATCCCTGGAGGTCCTTCGCTGGGTCCGCCAGCTTGGAGATCGAGCCGTCTGCGTCCTGGGAAACCACGACCTGAAGCTGCTGGCCCACGGCCTGGGTGTTCGATCGTCGCCGAAAAACCCTCAATTGAGCTCAATACTGGCTGCTCGGGACCGCGAGGAACTGCTCTCCTGGCTCGGAAACCGGCCTCCGGTGCACCGCGAAGGGGGATATGTCCTGGTTCACGCCGGGCTGTTGCCGGGATGGACATTGGACCAGGCAATCCGACTGGGAGGGGAAATTCGACGGCGCCTGAGGGGCCCGGGAGCCGCGCAGCTGTTGGAGTGCCTGGCGGCCAGGAACCTGTCGGAATTCAAGGAGAAGGAACCCGGATCGCTGCGACTGGCGACGGCGCTCAGAGCCATGACCCAACTGCGGACGCTCAACCCGGACGGGAGCATGGACCTCGACTTCGTGGGTCCGGCGGCGGAGATGCCGGACAACCTCATCCCCTGGTTTTCATTTCCAGGCCGCCGCAACAGCTCCGCCACCATCGTCTTCGGGCATTGGGCCGCCCTGGGGCTGTTCCAGGCGCCCGGGATCGCCGGTCTCGACAGCAACTGCGTCCGGGGAGGCCGGTTGACGGCCATGCGACTGGAAGACGGCCGGATCTTTCAGCAGGAACTGGTGGATTAACTCCGTTTGAACTCCCCCAGCACGGCGTTCAGGCTGGCCTTGGCGTCTCCGAAGAGCATGCGGGTGTTGTCCTTGTAGAAGAGGGGGTTCTCAATTCCCGCAAACCCGGTGGCCATCGACCGCTTCAGCACGATCACCACCCTGGCCCGGTCAACCTCGATGATCGGCATTCCGTAAATGGCACTTTCGGGGTCGTCCCGGGCGGCGGGGTTGACCACGTCGTTGGCTCCGATCACCACGCACACATCCACCGTCTCCATGGTGGGATTGACGTCGTCGATCTCCACCAGAAGGTCGTAGGACACGTTGGCCTCCGCCAGCAGGACGTTCATATGTCCCGGCATCCGGCCCGCGACCGGATGGACCGCATAGCGGACCTCGCAGCCATTGTCCTCCAGGAGCTCCCCCAGCTCCATCACTCCGTGTTGGGCCTGGGCGACCGCCAGGCCGTAGCCCGGAACGAAAACCACCGAGCGGGCCGCTTCCAGGATGAAGTAGGCGTCCTCGGCCGAGACGGGCCGGGGATCGCCACCGGTCCCCTTGCGCGATTTCCGGACAACGGCTCCGAAACCGCTGAACAGCACGTTGGTCAGGGACCGGTTCATGGCTTTGCACATGATACTGGTCAGTATGAGACCGCTGGCTCCCACCAGCGCACCGGCGACGATCAGGATGTTGTTGAAGATCACAAAGCCCGCCGCGCAGGCCGCCAGCCCCGAATAGCTGTTGAGAAGCGAGATGACCACCGGCATGTCGGCCCCGCCGATGGGGACCACCACCATGATGCCAAGCAGAAAGGCCACGGCCATCAGGACCAGGAACAACGTCTGGCTCTCCGGGGAATCGAGAACGTAGAGCACGCCGCCCAGGAAGAGGAGCGCCAGCAACAAAAAATTGATGGGCTGCTGGCCGGGAAAAAGCAACGGCCTGCTGAGGCGAAAGGATCGCCAACCGATCTCCTTCAGCTTGCCCCAGGCCACCAGGCTGCCGCTGAAGGTGACCCCGCCGATCACGACCGCCAGCAGGATGGTCACCGCGCCCAACGGCTCCTGAAGCGGCTGGCGATGGTAGGCCTCCCAGCCCACCAGCAGGCTGGCTCCCCCGCCAAAGCCGTTGAACAAGGCGACCAGCTCCGGCATCTCGGTGAGCTGCAGGCGGGTTGCCGCCAAGGATCCTATGGCTGTACCGATGAGGACTCCCAGCAGGATCCACTGGTACTCCACCACCTCCGCATGCAGCAGGGTGACGACCACCGTCAGCAGCATGGCGCAGGCAGAGGCCAGGTTCCCCCAACGAGCCGTCTCGGGGGAACTCATCAACTTCAGGCCCAGGGCAAACAGGAAGGCAGCCAGCAGGTAGGCCAGTTGGATGGTAGCGCTCACTTGCGGTCACCGCGCTTCTTCTTGAACATGGCCAGCATCCGCTGAGTCACCAGGTACCCCCCCACCACGTTGATGGTGGCCAACGTGACCGCGGCCGTGCCCAGAGCGATGCTGAGTGGAGTGCTGTCGGCGGCCCCGGCGGCCAGCAGGGCCCCGACCAGCGTAATCCCGGAAATGGCGTTGGACCCCGACATCAGCGGGGTGTGCAGCGTCGCCGGCACCTTGGATATCAACTCGAGACCCAGGAAGACGGCAAGCATCAGGATGAACATCAGGAAGATCAGGTCCCCGGACATGGGCTCTCCTCAGCGATTGACGGACGGGTTGATTCCCTCATACACAATGCGACCTCGGTGGGTAACCAGGCAGGCGCCAAGCACCTCGTGATCCAACTCCAGGTTCAGACGGGGCTCACCTTCGTGCACGCATTCCTCGATGAGGTGGAAAAGGTTGCTGGAATACATCTGACTGGCGTGGACGGCAACCCGGCCGGGCAGATTGGCCAGCCCGATGATCCTCACTCCCCCAGTCTCAATGATTCGATCCACTTCCGAACCTTCCACGTTGCCCCCGCGTTCCACGGCCAGGTCCACCACCACGCTGCCCGCTCTCATGCGGCTCAGGGTCTGCCCGGTGATCAAACGCGGGGCCTGGCGGCCAAAGACCTGGGCGGTGGTAATCACCACATCCGCCTGGGCGCAGACAGCCGCCAGCGCCTCCTGCTGCAGGTCCAACTGCTCCCTGGAGAGAGCCCGGGCGTAGCCTTGCCTGGTCTGTCCCGTCTCGCCCAGGTCGATCTTTACAAAGCGGGCTCCCAGCGACTTGACCTGCTCTTCCACCACGGGCCGCGTGTCGTAAGCCTCGACCCGCGCCCCCAGCCGCTTGGCCGTGGCGATGGCCTGAAGGCCCGCCACTCCCGCGCCCAGCACGAAGACCCGCGCCGGGAAAATGGTGCCGGCCGGGGTGGTCATCATGGGGAAAATCTTGTCCAGGGCCTCGGCCGCCAGGATCACCGCCACATACCCGGCCAGGCTGGCCTGGGAGCTCAAGGCATCCATTTTCTGGGCCCGGGTGGATCGCGGAACCAGCTCCATGCTGACGGCGCTGATCCCCCGACTTCTCAGCAGTTCAATCAACTCGGAAGAATGGAAGGGATCCAGGAAACTGATGGCAAGGCACCCCTCTCCAAGGCGGGCCAAATCCTCCTCGGGAAGGCATCGCACGCCGGCAACCAGGTCGGCAGCCGCCAGCATTTCCTCGCGCCGGGACGAGACCTCGGCCCCGGCGGATCGATAGGCCTCGTCCGGGCAGCCGGCGCCCG
>JAPOZE010000418.1 GCA_026706225.1 Acidobacteriota bacterium | reverse complement strand
GGTGGAGTCCACCAACCGGATGATGGGGCTCTCCGCCTCATCGGTCAGTTTCTCAATGGAAATCTCCTCGCCGGTCTCATCCTCCTTGATCAGGGTCAAGCCCTCGGTGGCTTCCTCCAGCACCCGCTGGGAAGATTCGCTCTTCTTGAGTATGTCGCCGATCTGGGAGGCCCGGGCGACTCTCACCACCAATCGCTTCCCCAACAGCGTGCCCAGCTCATCCTGCAGCATCAGCTCGCTCGGGTCGGAAATGGCCACCATCAAGGCGCCATTGACCATCTGGAGCGGGACGAAGTTGTAGCGGAACATCCACTCCGCAGGGATGGCGCGGAAGAGTTCCGGATCCATGGGGAAGTTCGCCAGGTCGACGAATTCACAGCGGTACCGCCGGGCCAGGTGACGAGCCTGCTGCTCCTCTTCCCCGGCGCCCAGGTTCCGGTCCACCGCCGCCGGGTCCTGCACAGGTTGATTCTGGGTATTCATGCGGTCTCCCCCTTCAGGCCACCAGGCGGGACGACAGACTGAAAATGGGAAGGTAGAGAGCGATCAGGACAAAGGCCACGATGATGGCCAGAATCATGAGAAGAATCGGCTCGATATAGGTAAAGAGCTGGTTCAGGCGGGTGTTGACTTCCTCATCGTAGAAGTCGGCCACATGGCCGAGCATCTCGCTCAGGTTGCCGCTGGACTCGCCCACTTCAATCATTTCGATGGCCACGTCCGGCACCACGCCGCTGGGTTCCAGGCTCCTGGAGAGGGACTGGCCCTCCCTGACGGCCACCACGGCCCGGTTGAGGGCCTGGGTCACCACCCGGTTGCCGGTGGAATCGGCCACAATCTCCAGGGAGCCCACCAGGGGCGTGCCCCCGGAAAGCAGGGTGGACAGCGTCCGGCTGAGCTGGGCAAAGAGAAACTTGCTCCAGACCTCCCCGCCGACCGGCCGCTTCACCTTGAGTCTCTCGATCCGGGACCGTCCCTGGATGCTGCGAGCCCACATGGTCAGGACTACCAGCAACGCCCCCGCAACCAGCATCCCGGTAACGAGATGCCCCCGAATGGCCTCCGAAATGTCGACCAGCAGCACCGTCATGGCGGGCAACGCGGCATCCATCCCGGCGTAGAACTGGGCAAACCGAGGAACCACCTCGGCCAGCAGGAAGGACACCAGGACCACCAGCAGAACCGCCAATATGGAAGGGTAGGTGAGCGCGGTCTTGATCTTGTTGCGAGTCGCGTTGACCGTCTTCTGATATTGAATGAAACGGGCCAGGACCTCCTCCAGCCCCCCGCTCTTTTCTCCGGCAAACAGGGAGGCGGTATAGACCCTGGGAAAGATTCCCTGGGCTTCAAAGGCTTCGGAAAGCAGGGCGCCGCCCTTGACCCGTTCGCTGATATCCACAAGGATGGTGCGAAACTGTTCGTCCTTCTCCCGCTGGGTCAGCAGTTCCAGCGACTTCAGAATCGGCAGTCCCGCCTGGATCAAGGCCAGGAACTGCTGGTTGAAAATGACGAATTCCCGGGACTTGATCTTCCGGCGGCCTGCCGACAGCGGTAGCAGGGTGGACAGGCTCCTACCCTTTTCCCGCACCGAATAGACAAAGAACCCCTGATCCTCCAGGCGTCGCCTCAGCTCCGATTCGGAGACGGAGTTGTAGCTGGCGTTAACGACCCTTCCGCCGGGATCAGCCAGTCGACAGAGAAACTCGGCCACGGTGGTTCACCTCGATGCCGGGGGGGCATGGCCCCCGGGGACTACCGCAGGACGGAACGCCCTTGGCCCGGGAGAGGCTTCCGGCCTGATCGACTCCATTGGGACGAAGCCGTCGTCTCAGGGCAATCCGACCGCCTCCACATCCGCGGGCGCCTGAAACTCGAACAAGCCCTTGCCCAGGCCCGCATTCTCCCGAATGTTGGTGAAGACGAAGTCGTTCCTGGCTCCACTCCGTTCGATCAGGGCCACCCGCTGCAGTTGCATCCGGCCCGGATCGTACTCCATCAGAACCTCCGCCAGCGGGCCGGCAGCCTTGCCCGGGGTGGCGGCCAGGACCCTGTTGCCGGCAAAAAAGGGCTTTTCCCCGGCCCATTCGATCCTGGAAAAGTCTCTCTTCAGGTTCCCCCGTCCCAACAGGAACAGAAAGGGGAGACGCCGGTCCCGGCTGCGGCCGACGCGACTCTTCTGGACCTGCTTCCGATCGGGAAGATAAAAGTGAATGGTCTCACCGTCGGACAGAAACAACTTTTCCACGGGCTCCCGATATTCCCAACGCATGAAACCGGACCGGCGCAGGAATACCCGGCCCGATTCCGTCCTGGGCTGGCGTCCGGGCCAACCGTAACTCTGCACGAAGTTCATCTGGAGATCCCTCATCCCGGAATACTTCCGCTGCAGGGCGGCCACGTCGGCCTCCATCCGAGGGTCCCCGGCCTCAAGCAGTCCCGGGAGGCAGGCCAGAAAAAGCCCAACCGGAATCCACCCTATCATTCGCGGGCGCATGCAGGATCAATCTCCTTGGTAAAGTATACAAGCAAATAAGACTTGCCGATCCCATTCTTGCCTGGGGCGCCCTGAGGCCAGGCTACGGAACAGCCTCGCCTCCGCACCGGCTGGACGGGGGAATCGAGACTATTCCGCCAAGTTTCGAAAGCAGTAGCCAACCCCCCTGACCGTGTGAATGAGGTCCCGGTGCTCCCCCAGCTTCTTGCGTACGGCCCGCACGTGCACGTCGATGTTGCGGTCCACCACCGAGGCGTTCTCTCCGATGACCCGGCTCAGGAGCTGGTCTCGAGTGAACACCCTTCCGGGGTTGGTCGCCAGGAAATGGAGCAGCCGGAACTCGGTGGCCGTCAGATCCACCGGCCTCCGATCCAGGTAGACCTGGTGCCGCTCCCGGTCGATCAGCATGGGTCCACGAACCAGTGGTTGGGCGGAGGCCTGCTCCTGCTGGAGCGGGCCCCGGCGCAGCACCGCCCGGATTCTACCCAGCAACTCCTTGGGACTGAAGGGTTTGGTGAGGTAGTCGTCGGCTCCCAGGTCGAGCCCCATGAGAATGTCCCTTTCCTCTCCCCTGGCGGTCACCATGATAATCCGGACGTGCCGAGTCGCCGAATCGGCCTTGAGCCGTTGACAGACCTCGAGTCCATCCAGTCCGGGCAGCATCAGATCCAGCAGGACCAGGTCCGGGAGGCTTCCCCGGACCAACTGAAGCGCCTTTTCCCCATCCGCAACCGCGGAGGTTCGATACCCTTCCCGCTTGAGGTTGTATTCGATGACCTCGCGGATGTCGGCTTCGTCCTCAACGATGACGACCTTGTGCGATTTCACCGGCGGTCTCCCTCAACTTCCGTTCAAGGCGTCGGGACCGGTTTCGCCGGAGGCCCGACACGACGCCATTATAGGTTAGTTCCCGGTTGTTGGGTGGCGCTGCGACTTTCCGGCCCCCGGATTCCCCTGCAAAGGGTCTTCCCGAATCCGTGGATTTTGGTTAGAGTTCAGACGGCGACAACAGGCGTGCGGGGCGAACCATGGCGCGACGACTACTGGCCGAGTGCTTCGGAACCTTTGCCCTGGTGTTTGCCGGAACCGGGGCGATCACCATCAACGAAGTGAGCGGCGGCGTGGTCTCCCACGTGGGCGTGGCCCTGACCTTCGGACTGGTGGTCCTGGCTACCATCTACGCCATAGGAAACGTCTCCGGCGCACACATCAATCCCGCGGTGACCCTGGGCTTCTGGTTTGCCGGGCGCCTGGAAAGAGGCTGGGTCCTGCCCTATATCCTGAGCCAGTGTCTGGGAGGGCTGCTGGCCAGCGGAATCCTCCGCCTGCTCTTCAGCGGCCAGCTCACCCTGGGCGCCACCCGGCCGGCGGGACCCGCCTTCCAGTCATTCGTTCTGGAGATCATCCTCGCCTGGTTCCTGATGTTCGTGATCCTGAGCGTGTCCTCGGGTTCGAAGGAAGAGGGACTCATGGCCGGTGTGGCCATAGGCTCGGTGATTGCCCTGGAAGCTCTCTTTGCCGGTCCGATCTCGGGAGCCTCCATGAATCCGGCGCGCTCCCTGGCTCCGGCTCTGGTGACCGGACAGTTGAGCCACCTCTGGATCTACCTGACGGCCCCCGTCGTGGGAGCCCTGGCGGCGGTCGGCGCCTGTCGCTGTGTGCAGGATGAGGGATGCTGCGGCCCGACCCGAAAGGAGACCGCCTGTTGACAAGCCTCCCGCCGGCAGGGTCGGATGTGAAGCGGGTTCTGTTCGTGTGCATCGAGAACTCCAACCGCAGCCAGATGGCCGAGGCCTTCGCCCGCATCCACGGCCAGGGCA
>JAPOZE010000173.1 GCA_026706225.1 Acidobacteriota bacterium | reverse complement strand
GTCGCCAAGGCCGTCCGCCGTGAGCGTTAACATGACTTTAAAAACGGTACACTAGTCTCCTGTTTCGGAAGGGCGGGGGATTGCCGGTCGGGAGGTCATTCCTTTCCATTGTCCGGAACGGGTCGCCGGGACTCGATCCTGCCGTCCACCATGTGCAGAACGCGCCGGCCGGCAGCCGCCATCTCGGCGGAGTGGGTGGCCAGCAGCACCGTGACTCCCAGGGACCGGTTCAGTTCCTGCAGAAGCGCCAGCACATGGGCCCCATTGGCGGAATCCAGGTTTCCGGTGGGCTCATCCGCCAGTAGCAGCAAGGGGTCGTGACACACCGCCCGCGCAATGCCCACCCGCTGCATCTCTCCTCCCGAGAGCTGCTGGGGGTAGTGACCCAGGCGATGGAGCAGGCCCAGGCGCTCGAGCAAGCCGGCGGCCTTCCGCCTGGAGACGTCAGGGGATACGCCGTCCAGCATGAGGGGAAGGGCCGTGTTTTCCAGGGCGGTGAGGGTGGGCAGGAGATTGAAGGATTGAAAGACGAAGCCGACCTGGCGGCGGCGGACTCGGGTGAGCCGGCCTTCGTCCAGGCTCCCGAGATCGGTACCGTCGAGCCAAATGCGTCCCCGGGTGGGATAGTCCATGCCCCCGCAAAGATGCAGCAAGGTCGACTTGCCGCATCCCGACGGTCCCGTCAAGGCGACGAACTCTCCTTTTTCCAGGGACAGGTTCACCTCCCGCACGGCAACCACGGGAGCCTCTCCCTGGGTGTAGGTTTTTCCGACCGCCTCGGCGCTGAGTACCGGCACACCGTCCTCCCGGGTTGCAAACGGGGCTATGATAGTGCAAAACGGGGGCGATTGAGGGGTTATCCGCTCCAGAGGGCAATCCTTCCTCGTGGCCCTTCGGAGTCCTTAGTGTCTCTTTGTGGATAGCTCTTTTTCGGTTCCTTCTCGGGTACGACTTTTCATCGTTCATGCTTCGACGCGAGCTGAAATTCTACTGGATCGCCCTGTCGGCCGACTTCGCCTACATGTTGTTCGTCTTCACGGTGACCCGCCTGATGGCCGAGAATCAGGCCAGCCTGATGGCTCTGGGAATCCTGGGGGCGGTCTCCTCGCTAGGCTTCGGCCTGGGGGCTCCGATTGGAGGCTGGGCTTCCGACGTCTGGGGCGGGCGCCGCGTCGTCGCCGTCGGGGCCGCCGCCCAGGCATTGGTCCTGCTGGCATGCATCCAATGGCATTCCGACCATCAATGGTTCTACCTGTATGCGCCGATTGGAGGCGCCGCGGTCGGGGTGATGCTTCCCCCGGTCATCGCCTGGTTGACCCGGGGAGGGCTGGCGCAGCTTGGACCCAGGCTGCAGGGCCGGCGGCTCTTCCGCTTCTGCCTCTCCTGGAACCTGGGAATGATCGCGGGGCAGGCGGCGGGAGGCTGGCTCTTTCCGTCCGGTCCCACCCTGCCCCTGCTGGTGGGGCTGGTGCTGATGCTGGGGGTGCTGGTTCGGACCGGTTTCCCGATCGCTGCTCCCACTCCCGCCGCCTTGCCACCCTCCGAGCGGGAGGCGGCCGTGGTTCCCGAGTCCGCCCGCACCTTCGTCTACCTGGGCTGGCTGGCCAACGTGGCCAGCGCCATGGGGGTGAGCGTCATCATCCACCTCTTTCCCCACCTGGCCACCGATCTGGAGATCAGTGCTCCCGTCCACGGCCTGATGGTGGCCACCAACCGGTCGGTGGTCATCGTCACCTATTCGCTGATGTTCTGGCTGACCTTCTGGCGTTATCGTTTTTCGGCCGCCCTGCTGGCGCAACTGTGCGCCCTGACCGGACTGATGCTGCTCGCCTACAGTCAAACGGTCGCATTCTTGACTCTGGGCCTGGTCCTGTTTGGGTTGCTGTCGGGCTACAACTACTTTTCCAGCATTTTCTACAGCACCACCACCTTCGACCGGCAGCGGCAGGGACTGTTCAGCGGAATGCACGAAGCCAGCCTGGCGGTGGGCTTCGCCGCGGGTGCACTTGGCGGGGGCCTGGTGAGCCTATGGCTGGGGTCCCGGGCGCCTTACCATACAGTGGCCCTGGTGGTGCTGGTGACGACAGCGGTTCAGTCCTGGGTCCACTGGAAGGGGAGGAGGAATGAGGAATGATGAATTTCTCGCTTCTCTCCGATGGGCAGAAACGGGCTCTGGCCTCCGCCGGTTCTCCCGTTTACAATAGCTGTCCTGGCTGGGCAATGAGCCCTGTACGGCTGACAGCGCCCCACCTTTTTTGCAGCCGCTCCGCCCCACCGGCATTGGAGAACCATGTCCGTCCGAATCGGAGTCGACGTCGGGGGAACCTTTACCGACATCGTCTGCTTTGACGAGCAAGAGGGAGACTTCAGGCTGCTGAAGGTTCCCAGCACGCCCGATCGGCCCAGTGCGGCCGTCATCGAAGGCACCCGCCGGGTGCTGGACGAGTTCGAGGTTCCGGCCGAGTCGGTAGGGTTCTTCATACACGGGACCACCGTGGCCACCAACACCATCCTGGAGCGCAAGGGGGCCGAGGTGGCCCTGCTGGTCACCGCCGGGTTCCGGGACGTGCCCTACATCATGAGGCAGGACCGGCCCCGTCTCTACGACTACTTCCTGCAGCGTCCCCAGCCCCTCATCCCGCGGGAGCGCCGCTTTGAAGTGCCGGAACGCATGCTCTACACGGGTCAGGTCAGCCTGCCCCTGCAGGAGGAGCCCACCCGCCGACTGCTGCGCCGGCTGAAGGCGCAGGAAGTCCGGGACATCGCCGTCTGCCTGCTCCATTCCTACGTGAACCCCTCCCACGAGAGAATGCTCCGGGACTGGATCCGGCAGGAGATTCCCGAGGCCCGGGTCTCGCTCTCTTCCGACATCCTGCCCGAGTTCAAGGAGTTCGAGAGGTTGAGCACCACGACCGTCAACGCCTACGTGCTGCCCTCGGTGGGCAGCTATCTGCAGCGACTCGAGGAGGGGCTGGACTCCCTGCGGATTCCCTCGGGACTCCATATCATGCAGTCCAACGGCGGCATCATGACCTCCGAGACCGCCCAGAGCCACTGTGTGCACATGGTGCTGTCGGGACCGGCCGCCGGGGCTCTGAGCGGACTGGTCCTGGGGCGGAAGGCCGGCCTGGACCACATCATTTCCATCGACGTGGGAGGCACCAGCGCCGACGTAGCCGTGGCCCGCGACGGCAACCTCCACTTTGCCGAAGAGAGCGAGATCGCCGGGCAGATCCTCAAGATCCCGGCCATTGAAATCAACACGGTCGGCGCCGGCGGCGGCAGCATCGCCTGGGTCGATTCCGGGGGAGCCCTGCAGGTGGGACCCCAGAGCGCCGGAGCCCATCCGGGACCCGCCTGCTACCGGCGGGGTGGCAGTCGGCCCACCGTTACCGACGCCAACGTGGTCCTGGGCCGCCTGAACGCCAACCACCTGCTGGGGGGCGAGATGGCCATCGAAGGGGCACTTTCCGCAAAGGCCATCCGGGAAGGCATTGCCGCTCCCCTGGGCCTCGAGCTGGTGGAGGCCGCCGAGGGGATCATTCGGGTGATCAACGCCGTCATGGCCAAGGCCATTCGGCGGCTCTCGGTGGAAAAGGGCTACGATCCCAGGGAGTTCACCCTGGTCAGCTTCGGGGGCGGGGGTCCCCTGCATGCGGCCGAGCTGGCGGCCGATCTGCAGATTCCCCGGATGCTGGTGCCGCCGGTCCCCGGTGTCAGCTCCGCCCTGGGCCTCATCACGGCCGACTTTCGCCATGACTACGTGCGCACCGTGCTGTGGAAGCAGCAGCAGGCCTCGCTGGGCCAATTCACGGCCCTGTTGGAAGAAATGCAGTCGGCGGCCCTGGCCCAGATGAAAAAGGAAGGGGTTGTCTCGGACCTGGTGGCCTTTGTCACCCTCTCCGACCTCCGCTATGAAGGGCAGGGATTCTCTCTTCCCGTTTCGTTCGAGTTGGGGGAGCTCTCCGGCTGGACCGACCTGGGTCCCCTGGTCCGGCGATTCCACCAGCGCCACCAGGAAACCTACGGATACCACGACGAGGAGGCCGCCACCGAGGTGGTCAATCTGCGGCTGGCAGCCATCGGACGCCTCTCGCCGGCGACCCTGGGGCGGCTCCCCGGCCGGCAGCCCGATCCGGGCCCGGCCCTGGAGGGAATCCGGAAGATCACCGTGGACGGCCGATTCACCGACGCCAGGGTCTACCGGCGCTCCGGACTGGGATGGGGCTCGGTGGTGCAGGGGCCGGCCATCGTGGAACAACTGGACTCGACCACCCTAATCCTGCCCGGCCAGCGGGCCGAGACCGACGAGTTCGGCAATCTGAT
>JAPOZE010000515.1 GCA_026706225.1 Acidobacteriota bacterium | reverse complement strand
AACAGTTCACCCCGGAGACCGGCCGGCGCCGGCGCCAGGGTTCAAGGGTCCCTACCGGATTGGGAGCCCCTGCCCAACCGGAACCGGTGCTTCCACAGGAACTTGAGCAAGCTGAACAGGTGATGCCGTTTGGCGCCCAACCTCCAGCCCCTGGCGCTGTCTCTGCGATGGCTGTGCACCATGCATGCCGCCGGATTGTAGAGCACCTTCCAACCGCGGTCCCACATGCTCTTGCACAGGTCCACGTCCTCGAAGTAGAGAAAGAAGCGTTCATCCATGAGAGCATTCGATTCCGTGGCCGCCCTGCGGACCAGCATGGCGGCTCCCAGCCCCCAATCCACTTCGGACAGGCTCCGGCGGTCCCAGTCCGCCATCAAGTGGCGGCGCAGGCTGGGGTGGTTCGGCCAGAAGTGGCGAAAGGGAGCGCGCCGCATCAGCAGAGTGGCAAGGGTGTAAAAGCGCCGGCAGGAGTGCTGGAGGCTGCCGTCGGGACTGTTGAGTCGAGGCAGCACCACGCCCGCATCGGCGTGCCGCTCCAGGGTATCCGCCAGGATCTCCAGCGCTCCGGCCTCAACCCGCACATCCGGGTTCAAGAGCAACAGAAACGAACCCCGGGATTGACGGTATCCCTGGTTGGCGGCGGCGGCGAATCCGCGGTTGGACCGGTTCTGAACCACATGGACCCGAGGCGTATCCAGGTCCGAGAGGGGAGACAGATCTTCAGGGCGGTCATTGTTGACGACGAAGACCCCGTAGTCCAGCGGTCCTGCATTCCGGACCAGGCTGCGGAGGCAGGAGGCGAGCTCCCGCCCGGACCGGTAGTTGACGATAACGATCGACACCCGGCTCATGCTGAAAGTTCCCGGTACAGCTCCTCGTAGTCGGCGGTAAAGCGGGGTGAACTGTACTCACCCTCCACCCGCGCCCGGGCGTTGTCCCCCAGGCGGCGGCGCTTGAGGGGATCTCTCAACAGTTCCAGGGTGTGTTGGAGGAATTCGGCGGAGGAATCGGCAACCATCAGCTCCCGATCGTGTTGAAATCCGTATCCATCCAGGCAGAGCCGGGTGGCCACCACGGCCTTGCCCATGGCCATGGCCTCCAGAAGCTTGCCGCGAAGCCCGGCTCCGCTGACGATGGGGGCGACAAAAACGGCATGGCTGGAAAGCAGGGGACGCAGGTCTTCCACGCCCTCCACAAACTCGACCCGACCCTTCCGGCTGTGGGCCAGGAGATGGTCGGGCGCCGATCGGCCGACCACGGTGAGGGTGGCGTCGGGAGTCTCTTCCAGAATCCCCGGCCAGATTTCCCGGAAGAAGTAGGACATTCCCTGCACGTTGGGCGGATGCTTGAAGAAACCCACGAAAATCAAGCTGTCCGGACGTTCGCCGACATCCGGTCTGGCCCTGAAAAAGTCCACGTCAACGCCGCTTTGAGCCAGGCAGGGGCGGGCCACCTTCAGGCGCCGGCTCAGGTAGTCCCGGTCGACGGCCGAAAGGGTCACCACCGATCGGACTTTTCGGCAGAGCCGTCGTTCGTAGACCCGCATCAGGTGCCACTTGAAGAAGGCCGAAAGCTTCTCCGTCCAGGTGGCGGCCCTGCGGAAGAGTCGCTCATAGACCAGGCTGAGAACTTCGTGGTGGGTGAGCAGGCTGGGATAGCGGCGAAGGTCCGGGATGAAGTTCAAGGTGTGCAGGTACTCGCACTGCACCAGGTCGTAGTCTCCGGTTCTCAACTCGTTGCGCACCTCTCTGCGCATCATCAAGCAGGCGTTGAACACGGCCAACAGCTTAGAGAACAGAAAAGCGCTCTTGAGCTCCCGGTGGTAGGGATAGAGGGTGATGGTGCGAACCTCCTTGCAGAATTCCTTCAAACGATCGACATGGGCTTGATCCTGGCTGGTTTCGATAAAGGACAGCAGCGTGATCTCATTTCGGACCGACAGTCCCTTGAGCAGGTTCACCAGGATCCAGGAGCCGTCCACGCCCAGCCTGGGAAGTCGCTTGGAGACCACCAGGATCTTGCGAGAACCGCCCGGCCGGCTTCCATTGGACAGAAAACGGTGCCGGTAAAAGAACCAGTGGTGGATGGCGGCAATGGCCTCCTGATCCGACAGGCGTCTTGGCGGCGGGCTGACCAGGCGGTTCCAGACCACCTGCGGAACCTTGAGCAGAGCACCGGCGAAAGCACTCAGGATGCCGAGACGCCCGCGGCTGATATCGAGCAGGAAGCGGAAGGGCAACTTCAGCAGGTGGCTGAAGAACAAACCCAGTGACGTGACGTTTTTCCAGAACAGGACAAACAGATTCCGGGCAATCAGATAGTCGATCCTGGAGTTTCCCATCTCGGTGGCATTGGTGCTGCGATGCTTGTGGACCACCCGGCTGGCCGGGCAGAAAAGCACGCGGTAACCGGATTTCCAGGCCCGATAGGACAGGTCGGCGTCTTCCACGTAGGCGGGATTGTAAATCTCGCTGAAACCGCCCAGTTCCAGGAACTTTTGCCGGTCGTAGGCGCTGGAGCCGCCATGGGCGTAAAAGGCGGGCACGTACCGGCGCACCTCGTCGACCGGAACGGGCTGGGTGTGTCCGACGTGCATGCAGCCGAACATCATCATCCCAAACGTCTTGCCTGTTTCCAGGCGGGTCCTGCCGGATTCGTAGTTGAAAATCTGGGAGGTCACCGCAAAGACGTCAGGCCGTTCAAACCCCTGGAGCAAGGGCGCCAGAAACCCGGGTTGAACAATCACGTCGTTGTTCAGCAGGACTACGATCTCGTTGCGGGCACATTGGACCCCGATATTGTTGGCTCGGCTGAAGCGATAGTTCCTTTTCAACTCGATCAGCCGAATGTCTCGATAGTGCGTGCGCACGTAATCCTGGGTGCCGTCGGTGCTTCCATTGTCCACCAGGATGATTTCGTGGTCACCGCCGTCCTGGCGGACAGCTTCGACCAGAGCGTCCAGAGCTTCCTTGAGAATCTCCCGCTTGTTCCAGGTCAGGACAATCAGAGAGGCCCGGCGGCGACTCGAACCAGGAGTTTCAGCGGCGGTGGCGGGGCGCCGGTGAGGGTCGACCAGGTTTTGATAGATATGTTCGACCTGGCGAACCATCAGCGACTTGTCGAACCGCCGATGCACCAGTTCGCGGCCATTCGCCCCCATTCTTCGACGGGCCCCGGGATCCCGGACCAGCCGGACCACGGCCGAAGCGATGGCATGGGAGTCCGCGGGAGGGATCAGCAACCCCGTGTGCTCGTCCGCAACCGCCTCGGGTGTTCCGCTGACCGAAGTGGCGACCACCGGCAAACCCACCGCCATGGCTTCGAGTATGGAAAGCGGGAGCCCCTCGTAGAGCGAAGTGAGCAGGAAGAGGTCCAGAGCGGAAAGGATTTCCGGGATGTCCTCTCGAGCTCCCGCAAAGGTGACGTAGGGTTCCAACCCCAAGCGGCGCACTTGATCGGCCATCCTGGCCTGCGTCGGTCCTTCCCCAACGAACAGAAACCGGGTTTGAGGGCAGGAATTCAATATGGCCGGGATGGCATCCACCGTGTACTGATGGCCCTTCTGAAAGTTGAAGCGCGCCACCGTGCCGACCAGCGTCTGTTCCGGACCGATTCCAAGGCTCCGGCGAACGGCGCGTCTGCCCGATTCGGAAAAGGCAAAGCGATTCACATCGATCCCGTTGAGGATCAACTTCAGCCGGTAGGGATGGACCCGGTAGTCCTGAACCAGAAGCTGCTTGTTGGCCTGAGACACGGGAATGGTGTAGTCCAGGCAGAAGGTCATGACCCGCTTGACGAACTTCTTGGTGCGCACGCCGGCCCGTTTTCCGATGGCCAACTGAAGATCCAGGTGCTCGGTTGCCAACCTCCAGGGCACCCGGCTGAAATAGGCGGCCAGAATCGGAACAAAGCAACTGAAGGTATTGTTCAGGTTGAAGTGAACGATGGTGGGCCGCTGCCGCCGGAAATAGCGATAGGATTCCAGGAAGACCTTGAACGGGGACCGGTTGGCACTGTCTACCTTGTCGACCCGGATGCCCCGGCCCTCAAAAAATTGCGCCAGCGGCGCCATCTGCGGGAGGGGAGAAAGCGCCACCCGAGGCTGGTATTCTTCTTGGGGAATTTCCGGAACCAGCAGCTTGAGGTAGGCTTCGGCGCCACCCAGGAAGACGGCGTCGCAGAAGTAAACCACCTTGTAGGGTGTCTCCATGGACCGCCACCGCGGGGAATTATACAGGAGCCTTTTGCAAAATTCCGCAGGAAGGGGACTTTGGAATAGGGGACGTTGTTGAATTACTGGAATAACTTCGATCGGCCTTTCCTGAAGT
>JAPOZE010000369.1:2081-4333 GCA_026706225.1 Acidobacteriota bacterium | reverse complement strand
CCTTCGGTGTCCTCTTCGCCACCTTCATCACGCTTGGGCTGGTTCCTTCCCTTTACCTGATCCTGGAGGATTTCAAGCGGATCTTTCGCTGGGTCTTTGGGATCAAGTCGCCGCCGGCGATGCGCAGGACGGAGGATGTGGAGGCCGGGGGAGCGATTCCGGCAGCCCCCGAGTAAGATCCACTCTCGCAGGAAATCGACCAGTCCGTCGCCTACTCGGTCACCAGCTTGACACCGGTTCCGAATCTGCGGTAACCGTCGAATCGAATCTTGCTCTTGGTTCGTATGCGGAGGTTCTTGAGGGAGACTCCAGGAGGGCGGCGGCTGATCCAGATCTCGGCTTCCCTTGGCAGCCAGTAGGACGCGCCCGAGATGGTGGCCGGCGCATAGTCGACCGACATGTCGAACTGGGTCACCGGAAATTCCCGGGGAATGTCCACGGCCTTCTTCTCCAGGCGGACGACCTCATAGGTGTCGGGGTTGACCCAGCAGCGCCCCCGGTAGGCGGTCATGATGGTTCTATCGTTGAAGGTAATAAACCGCTTGGACCGTTCTTGAGAGACCTTGAAGGCGATGCAAAGCGTCTTGCGCCTGTTGATTCTCTTCGGTCCGACGAGCCGAAACTCGGCCTGGGTTCGGTGTTCGAACAGGCCTCGCAGCGCGGAGCCGAACTCTCCCATGGAAAGCCCCCCGGACAAGTCGTCCATGGTGGTCCCCCCCGGCGCCGGTTCCCGGTTGACTGTCAGAATTTCGTAGTGCTCTTTCCTGTCATAGAAGGAGAGTTCCGCCACGAAACTGCCGATTATCTTCCATCCCACGGTCGGAGCCACGGAACGAATAAATTGCCGAGTCGTCTGCTTGCAGATGAAATCGGGCAGTTGCGCGCTATAGGCCAGAGCGTTGCTGCGCACCCGCGCCAGTACCATGGGCCAATCCTTGCCGGATGGCGCTTTTTCCGCAACCGGTGGGCTGTGGGCGGCGGCATCCCGAACCAGGTTCGGGTGATCCAGTCCCACCAGGGCCAGCAGGGCCACCAATCCCAGCTTGATACAGGCTTTTGCCGGCCGGGGACCCTTTCCGGAAAGATCTGGAACTCCAAGCCGGGCGCGCCCGATAGCAATCGGTGCAGAAGTGGAAACTGGGGGGGGCTCCATTAGCGTACTGTAGCACAACACTTTCGCCCTGAGACAGCGATTGTCTCTCGGCCGGAAGTGGGATATGGTTCGGCATCGACAGGAGGATTCCATTGCAACAGGCTGGTTTGCTTGAAATCGCCTCCGACATCGTCTGGGGACCGCCCATGCTGGTCCTGCTGGTGGGGACCGGGCTGTTCCTCTCGATCAAGCTCAAGGGACTACAGTTCCGGAAGCTGCTGCCCTCTCTCCATCTGGCCCTGATCCGGAGGCGAGAGCGCCAGGCCGAAGGAGATATCTCCCACTTCCAGGCCTTGATGACCGCCCTGGCGGCAACCGTGGGCACCGGCAACATCGCCGGAGTGGCCACGGCCATTGCCTCCGGAGGCCCGGGAGCGCTTTTCTGGATGTGGATGACCGGGCTGGTGGGGATGGCCACCAAGTTCGGCGAGGCGCTGCTGTCCGTCAAGTACCGGATCACCGACGAGAAAGGGGAGATGGCCGGCGGGCCGATGTATTTCCTGGAGCGGGGCTTGAAGCAGAAATGGCTGGCCGTGCTGTTCGCTGTGCTGACGGTGTGCGCCAGCTTTGGTATCGGGAATACGGTGCAATCCAATTCGGTGGCCCAGGCGCTGCAGACCTCTTTCGGCATTCCTTTCGCATGGACGGGCGTCGGCATTGCCTTGGCGACCGGCGCGGTCACCCTGGGGGGAATTCGCTCCATCGCAAGAGTGGTCAGCGCCCTGGTGCCGGGCATGATCGTCCTCTATCTGATCAGCGGCCTGACCGTGGTGGCCATTTATTGGCAGCAGGTCCCGGGCGTCATCCACCAGGTGGTGGTCTCGGCCTTCACTCCGGCAGCCGCCGCCGGAGGATTTGCCGGCGCCACCGTCATGCAGGCCATCCGGTTCGGGGTCGCCAGGGGAATCTTCAGCAACGAGAGCGGCATGGGATCGGCCGGGATTGCCGCCGCCGCCGCTCAAACCCGGCACCCGGTGACCCAGGCGCTGGTGTCCATGACCCAGACCTTCATCGATACGCTGGTGGTGTGTTCAATCACGGGATTCGTCATTATCGGAACCGGGGTCTGGAACAGCGGGGATTCGGGGGCGGCGCTGAC
>JAPOZE010000369.1:0-1406 GCA_026706225.1 Acidobacteriota bacterium | reverse complement strand
TAGGCGCCGTTGAACCCGAAGGGTGAGAACTGGCCGTATTGGTTGCCCACCGTACGGGCGCCGTACTGGTTTATCTCGGGGTAGGTATTCAGCACGTTCTCGCCCCCGAAAGCCAGCTTGACCCTTTCTCCCAGCGGGATGCCCAGCTCGAGATCCAGCAGGGCCCTGCCGCCATAGGAGGGATAGCGCCAGGATTCCTCTATCACGCCCAGATCCTTGGCGTTCCGCCCGTCCTCGCTGTCCCAGAAGGCGCCGTAGTAGTGCAGGCGGCCCGTCAGACTCCACCGTTCGGCGTCGTGGCCGACGCTGAGGTTCCAGCGCGATTTGGGCAACCCTCGTTCCAGCGTGGTGATACGGAAACGGTCGATAACGGACGTTTCAACGTTCTTGATTGCCGTATCGGTATAGTTGTAGACCGCACTGATGGTCGTTTTCCCCGCCACGTACGTCGAGATCAGGTCGATGCCCTGGGTCGTGGTGGAAAAGTCATTCAGGAAGAATCGGAACACGGGAAAGTTGCGTGCTTCCGGAATCCCTTCCGCCAGCAGTTGCTCAATCTCATCGTCCTTCAATTTGATCTCCTGGGCCAGGGCCACGCGATCGTCGATGTCGATCCGGAAATAGTCCGCGGTGAAGGTGAAGTTGCCCTCCGCAACCACCATGCCCGCGCTGAAGTTTTTTGATTTCTCCGGTTGGAGCTGGCCGCCGCCCCGTGAAACGGCCACGGCCGAGGTGGAGGGCACTACGCCCTGGTTGGTCAACTGCCCCCCGATAAAGGCCGTGGTCACGTTGAAGGCGTTCTGTTGCCCGGGCGTCGGAGCTCGGAAACCGCTGCTGATCGCCGATCGTAGGGCGACGGTGTCGCTCAGTTCCACCCGCCCGGAAAGCTTGCCGTTGACGGTGGTGCCGAAGTCCTCGAAGTCCTCCACCCGGAGCGCCGTACCGAGGGTCCACTTGTCCGCGGGGTCGGAGAACTCGGCGTCGCCATAGACGGCCACGTTGCTTCGGCTCCACTCACCCGCCGTGGTGTCGGCCCGGTATCCGTTGAAGCCGTTCGAGCCGGAGCTGAAGCCCTGGGCGGCGTAGGGCCCGATCTCCCACGAAAGCCGGTCGCCGGCGCCGATGGTGAACTTTTCCTGCCGCCACTCGGTGCCGGCGGCCAGGTGCACGTATTCGTGGAGGGGGTAGGATACGTCGAAGTTGAAGTTGACTTCGTTCTGCTTGTATATGCCAGGCCTGAAGGATGTCGGCGTATCGTAGCCGACCGACGCGTTGACCGTATCGAAAATGAACTGGTCGATCTCGCTGGTGCCGATGCCGGCGCTGGCGTCCCAGGTGAAACCGTTGTCGGCGAACCCGCGCAGGCCGGTGACCAGCGAGTAGTCGATCAGGTCGCCCCCGAATTG
>JAPOZE010000264.1 GCA_026706225.1 Acidobacteriota bacterium | reverse complement strand
GGCGGGGCGTGCGGGCGGCGTGGGGGATGGTCTGGCTGTCCCTGTGCGGGCCTCTCACGGTGGCCGTCATCGGAGCCGTCCTTGGGAATTTGGCGCTGGCGTCCACGGCGCTGCACACCCTCTACGTCAACCGCACCCTGTTGCCGGCCCGGATCCGGCCGCCCTGGTTCATGCAGGCCGGCCTTTTGATCTGTGGCGCCTTTTTCCTGGGGATCTCAGTCATCGTGTGGATCTATCTTTAGCCCGCCAGCAGGCGCCCCATGCTGCTGCAGCCGGTGCCGCTCCATAAGGAAACCCGTTTAGGAGGAACCGCCCTCATGTCCCTTCTTCGACTGCTCTTGCTGCCCGCCTTTTTGATCCTGTCCTCTCAGGGCCCCACGACGGACCTCCGTCTGCGCGCAGAAGACGCCGCCAAGCCGGTGCAACTTTCCGATGAGCACCTTGCCGCCGCCGGCCGGGACCGACGGATCATCATCAACTTCGACACGATTTCCGGCGACCGCGAATTCGGGGGCCGCGACCCGGCCGAACTGGTGAAGTGGAAATTCCACGTCATCGACGCGGCCGGTGTTCAGATCGACAGCGTCTGGTGGTGCTGGGGGGAGGGCAATGTGTCACCCTGGCCCAGCTCGATCATGCCGCTTTACGACAGCGAGGGTTACCGCCGCTGGAAGGAGCAGGGAATCGACATCGCCGCCATCTTTGCCGAGGAGTCCAGGAAACGGGGTATCGAGGCCTTCTACAACTTCCGCATCAACGGCTCCGACAACGACTTGGGGCCCTTTCGCAAGGTCCCCATGAAGCTGAAGCACCCGGAATGGCTGATCCACACCTGGCCCGGTCCGCTCGGCCTGTGGAACTTCGCCATTCCCGAAGTGCGCCGCTACAAGCTGAGCATTTTGAGGGAAATCGCGGAGCGGTTCGACTACGACGGCATCTCGCTGGACTTCGCCAGGGTGTGCCCGGTGCTGCCCCCCGGCAAGGCCTGGGCCAACCGGGACAAGATGACCGACTTCATGCGGAATTTCCGAGCCATCACCGAAGAAGTGGCCCGGAAGCGGGGCCGGCCCCTGCTCATCGGAGCTCGAATCCCTGAAAACCTGGAAGGCTGCCGCTTCGACGGGCTGGATATCGAGACCTGGGTCCGCGAGGGGCTGGTGGACGTGCTGGCGCTGGGCATTCGCAGCTTCGACGTGGACATCGCCGCCTTTCGCCGCATCACCCGGGGCACCCACGTCAAGCTTTACCCGAGCGTGGATGACCACCACGCTTCAGACGGCTACGCCACGCCTCCCATCGACATCTATCGCGGCGTGGCCGCCAACTGGTGGCGCCAGGGCGCGGACGGCATCCAGACCTTCAACTTCAACCACGCCCCGGATTTTCCCTTCCGCGGGGTTTGGGAAACCCACCTGACGGCCTACCGCGAAATCGGAAGCCCCAAGACCCTGCACCGCAAGGACAAGCGGTTCGTGGTGCAGCGCCGCGGCGGCGGCCACGGCCCCACCGTGATCCCCAACCCCCAGGACTGGACCACGCCTCGCTGGATGTACTTCAACACCAACATGCTGGCGCCGCTGCCGGCCCCGCTGGCCAACGACGGCAAGGCCGACAGCCTCTTGACCGTCGCCGTGGCCGACGACCTGGCAGCCGAGCGCCAGCACCTGGAACGGCTCTCGCTGCGCGTGCTGCTGTCGGATCCCTCGGCCGAGGGACTGCCCCGGGAAAAGCGTCTCCAGGAAGTAACAGTGGCCACCATCGGCCATCCCGACAGCCGCCTGGCGAACATCCCTGCCGCCAAGGGAATTGAAGACCTGGTCGAGGCCCGGTTGAACAACGCCCACCTGGGCAAGCCCACCCCGGTGGGTGGCTGGCTGGTCTTCGACCGGCTGTCGCCCGACCTGTTTGCCGCCGGCCCCAACCTGGTCGGCCTCCGCCTCACCCAGCCCAGGCCGAAGACGGCCGATCCCATCCTGATCGAGAAACTGGAGGTGGAGGTCCGCTACGGCCGGCCCTGAGCGGGTCGCGCATCCCGCATTCCTCCTGGAGCCATGACGATTTCTCCGCCCACGGAAGCCGGGGGAGACTCAGTGATGTGGTCATCCTCGGCTGCGGCGGTCAGCCGAAAAGGCGAAGCCCGACGGAAATCAGCACCCCGTTCGTCTTGTACCTGTAGTCGAGACGCACATCCGGCCCATCGACGACCCAGTCGGTGAGCGAGCGGAAGTAGCGGACTCGGAAGTCGACCGGCCACTTCAGACGTAGCGTGGTTCCCGCACCGATTCCCCACGACCACCTGCCCTGTCGCTCGCGGTCTTCGCCGGCCACTCCGGTTTCGGGATTCTTCGACGGACCCCGCCCAAGGCATATACCTCGGCGAGACCGGCTGCAACTTCTCGCCCCAAGATGATGTTGCCGCCCGCCCCCGCCAAGTCGCTGTAATCCCACCGGCCTGGCCAGACGTCGTGGACGTTCCCGTTCGGGGTCGGGGAGATCGCGCCCTCAAGCTTGCGCCGGCTGGAGATGACTCCCTCCACCTCACCACCCACGAACCAGTTGTGGGATAGGCCCAGGTCCAGCCCAGCCGATAGGTTGCCGAGCAGCGCAAGGCCCGAAGAGGATGAGGTGCTGGAACTCGATCCGCCCTGGATGGTTACTTTCTTGGTGTGCTCAACCGTAATCCCGCCGATCTCGGGAGCGACGCGCAGGTAAAAGCGGGACTGCGCGCCAGCGGTTCCCGCCTGAACATGCAGGCCGGCTACCAACAGCAAGCCAATCAGCGGCCACGGGCCACGCTCGTGTGCTTTCAAGGGTGCTCCTGTTCCTTATAGATCCAACCACTCCTCGAACAGGCGAGGAAAAATCTCATGCAATAGCCCCCGTCAACTGGCGGCACGGCGGGTGATGGCCTCCCGAAGGCCTTCCAGCAGTCCCTCCAGCTTGGCCTGACCGTATTCAAGCCGCCCAATCCGGCCGGCCAACTGCTTGTTGTCGGCCCGCAGCCAGGCGAACAGGCCGGTCGACAACAGGCCCAGGCCAATCCCCACCGAAAGGATGGCAATCATCTCCCCGCTCATGCTCCCTCCAACTGTTCCCTGTTCTTTCCATCACGCGCCCGTCCACAGATCGCCGGGGAGGGAGGAGCCCAGTGGCAGCGCCAAGCTGCTTTTTTCGGCGCGGACAGGCGGAATCGGTTCTCTGAATCCGGCAAATTACTCTTGGGGAGGGAGTTAACCCGCATTCCATGGGGAGAATCAATGTCCCATAGTATACCACGAATTCTCGGGAGCCTGAAGGCTCCGGCGGCCGCCCACATCCGAGGAAAATCGCCGCCCCGGGGACATTCTGCTAGAATACGCCTCCGGAAAAATTCCATGAACGATACCTCAACACTATTCGCGATCGATGGGCGCAAGGGCATCGTCTTCGGGGCGGCCGGCGGCATCGGGGAGGTGCTGTGCGATCAGATCGCCCGCGGCGGCGCCGAACTGGCCCTGTGCGACATTCGGGAAGCGCCGGCGGTCGAGGGCGCCGAGAGAATCCGGGAGATGGGAGGACGGGCCATCGGCCTGGGGTGCGACGTTGATCGGGAGGCGGAGGTGGACGGGGCGGTGGAGGAGGCTGTGGCGTTTCTGGGAGGCCTGGACTTTGCCGTCAACCTGACGGTCAAGCAGCAACTGAATCCCATCGTGCGCATGACCCAGCAGCAGTTCGACGAGTCCATTCACACCAGCCTGGGGGGGAGTTTTTTGGTGTCCCGGGCGGTGGGGAGAGTGTTGCTCGACCAGGGGCGCGGCGGCAGCCTGGTGCATTTCAGCAGCATCGCCTCCTCGGCAGCCTTCGGGCGGGGCACGGGAGCCTACGCCGCCTCCAAGGCGGGCGTCAATGCGCTGGTCCGGGAGTTGGCGGTGGAATGGGCGCCCTTCGGGATTCGCGTCAACGCCATCGCCCCCTGCCAGGTGCGCACCCCCATGCTGGACTCGGTGCTGGACAACCCCGCGCTGGAAGACCGTGATGGCCTGCTGGAGAAGATCCTGTCACGGATCCCGGCCGGACGCCTGGCGGAACCCGCCGACCTGGTGGGACCCTGCCTGTTTCTGATCTCGCCGGCCTCGGTCATGGTGACGGGGCACGTGCTCTTTGTAGACGGGGGGTTCATGGCGCAATGATTCGACCGGCCAAGCTGAAGAGTCGGACAGCCCCAGGGGTGGACAGCTCCGACCAGCTCAGGCTCTATGAACGGATGGTGTTGATCCGACGCTTCGAGCTGCGGGTGCAGCGCCTCTACAGGGAGGGAAAGATTCCCGGCTTCATTCACCTCTACGTGGGCGAG
>JAPOZE010000524.1 GCA_026706225.1 Acidobacteriota bacterium | reverse complement strand
TGCATCCTGGCGACGCTCCTGTTTGCCTACCTGGCCCTTCGTATCTGGCTCTGGTCTTGACGAATCCACCCCTCATCGCCGTCCTGGGACCGACCGCAAGCGGCAAATCCAACCTGGCGCTCCGGCTTGCCCGGCGATTCCGGGGCGAGATCGTCGGTTGCGATTCGGTGCAGGTCTACCGGTTTCTGGACATCGGCAGCTCCAAGGTGCTGAAGGGCGAGCAGGCCGGCATCCCTCACCACCTGATCGACTTTCTCGATCCGGACCAGGAGTTCACTGCCGGCCGGTACATGGCTCTGGGCCGCACGGTCCTGTCGGAAATCGGACAGCGGGACCATCTGCCTCTGGTGGTGGGGGGCACCGGGCTCTACCTCCGCGCACTGCTCAACGGTCTCTTCGACGGACCCTCCGGCTGTGAATCGCTGAGAGGGCGCCTGCAACAGCAGGCCCGGCGCAAGGGGGGCGCCTACCTCCACCGCTTGCTGGCGAGAGTGGACCCCGACTCGGCCCGGCGCATCTCGCCCGGGGACCGGCCCAAGATCATGCGGGCCCTGGAGGTCTACTTCCTGACGGCCAAGCCCATCTCGCTTCATTTCCGGACCGCCACCGAGAAACTGAAAGGGTTCCGGCTGCTGAAGGTCGGGCTCAGCCCGGCGCGGGACCGGCTCTACCGGAGAATCGAAGAGCGCGTCGACCGCATGTTCGCCGGCGGACTGGTGGAGGAAGTCCGGTCGATCCTGGCAACGGGCTATTCTCCCGACTGCAAGCCGCTCCAGTCGCTCGGGTACCTCCAGGTGGTCCGGTTTCTACAGGGAGAAATACCCTTGCAGGCCGCCGCGGAGGCTACCAAGCAGGCCACGCGAAATTACGCCAAACGACAGTTGACCTGGTTTCGAAAGGAAGAGAACGTGACCTGGTTTTCGGGATTCGGGGATGAAGATTCCCTCGGGTCCGAGGTTGAAGCGCATGTGGCGGATTTCATCCGGGCCGGGACAGGACAGCCTTCGGGGGCGTCCACCCGTCCGGTGCTCCTGTCCGCCCCCTAGGGGGCCCCGGGGCTGCTTTGCCGGAACGGCACCAAACCCGACGAAACTTCTGGAAAATCAGGCAATCCATGGAAAAGCAACCGCACAATATTCAGGATGTCTTTCTCAACCATCTTCGCAGGGAGAAGCTGCCGGTAACCGTCTTCCTGATGAGCGGGGTCAAGCTGACCGGCCGGATCAAGAGCTTCGACAAGTACGCGGTCATTCTGGAGTCCGGCCAACGGGAACAGCTCATCTTCAAACATGCCATCTCGACCGTTGTGACCACAAAGTCGGCCCCGGCCGCTGCGGCTCCGTCCGCGCCGTCTTCCAAACCCCCCTCGACGACAACCAAGGCATCCGACCCGGAACCTTCCGACTGAGATGGAAATCGCCGCCCCGGACAGAGAAAACGTCATCCTGGTGGGATGCGAGTTGAAGCGGCCCGTCGGTCCGGCCGCCGGCAGGGGAGCCGGGCTGAGCCTGGAGGAATCGCTGGATGAGCTGGCGGCCCTGGCCTCCGCCGCCCGCGCCAGGGTGGCCGCCCGCCTGCTTCAGCAACGGTCCCGCTATGACCCGGCCACCCTGATCGGCAAGGGCAAGGTGGAGCGGCTGAAAGGACTGCTGGATCGACACCGGGCCGACACCGTGATCTTCGATGACAACCTCTCCCCGGCCCAGCAACGAAACATCGAGCGCGCACTCGACTGCAAGGTGGTCGACCGAACCCAGCTCATCCTGGACATCTTCGCCAGTCGTGCGCGAACCCGGGAAGGAAAGCTGCAGGTTGAACTGGCCCAGCTCGACTACTGGCTGCCTCGATTGGCAGGACGGGGCGTGGAACTGTCCCGCCTGGGAGGAGGCATCGGGACCCGCGGGCCCGGTGAGACCAAGCTGGAGACCGATCAACGCAAGATCCACCAGAGGATTCACAAGATCAAGCGCGATCTCGGGAGGGTGCGGGCACACAGGAGACTGCACCGCTCCTTCCGCCAATCCGTTCCCGTTCCCACCGTCTCGCTGGTCGGATACACCAATGCCGGCAAGTCCACCCTCTTCAATGCCCTGACCCGATCGGACACCGTGGCCTCCCGCCAGCTCTTCGCCACCCTGGACCCACTGCTGCGCCGCATCCGGCTGCCCTCCAAGCGGGAAGTGATCCTCTCCGACACGGTCGGTTTCATCAGCAAGCTTCCCGCCACCCTGGTCTCGGCCTTTCGAGCCACCCTCGAGGAAATCGGAGAAGCGCAACTGCTGCTGCATGTGATCGATTGCTCCAGTCCCCGCGCCGAACACCAGCGATCCTCGGTGCTCAAGGTGCTGGAGGAGCTGGGGGATTCGGGCAAGCCGACCCTCGAGGTCTACAACAAGACCGACCTGCTGGAACAACCTCCCAGGCTTCCCCCGGGGGACAACGTCCTGAGGGTCTCGGCGCTGCGCCGCCAGGGGATCTCCCGACTCCTGGAGAGGATCGACCAATCCATCTACGGAGACCCGCTGGTCCGGGCGCGTTTCCGGGTAGAGGCCCGGCAGGGGGACCTGCTGGCTCAGATCCATGCCAAGGGCCGGCTGGTTCGCCGGGAGGTTCGGGATAGTCAGGTCCTGCTGGAAGTGGAAGCCCCGCGCTCGGTGGTGGAAAAGCTCAGACAGCTCGGTGGTCCCTCACGGGCGCCGGGGTAATCCGCACACTCATCGGCTCGCACCCGATTCGTTGCCCATTCCCTTTCCAAGCCCCCGATTTCCGGGTTGAAAGGGTCCGAGGAGCCCCGGCGCATGGAAAATCATGCTAAAATGCATGGGACCGGCAGGCGCGTTCCAACGGCCCTCTATCCGGTCCAGCCCACCTCGAGGACGGGGCCCACCCTCACCGCCGATTGATGACAGCCCTCAAACTGGTCTTCACGAACGTCATTCACCGCCCGGTCCGGGCTTGCGTCAGCGTTCTGGCCATCAGCCTCGAAGTCATGCTGATTCTGCTGGTGATGGGTATCGCCCACGGAATGATTGAAGACAACGCCGCCCGCCAGGAGAACCTGGGGGCCGACGTCATCGTTCGGCCGGCCAATGCGCCCCCGCTCTTTTTCACCACCGGCAGCACCATCATTCCCGAGGCCGTGGCCGAGACCTTGACCCGGCTGGATTCGGTACGGGAGGTGACGCCCATTCTCTTCCTGGCTGAGTTGCGGGGAGGCTGGAGGACCATCTACGGCATCGACCTGCCGAGCTTCGAAGCCGTGGCCGGAAGCCTGGAGTTCCTGGAGGGCCGCCGCTTCAGCGGGCACGAAGCCCGGGAAGCCATCATCGACGACCGGCACGCCAGGTCGAAGGGCCTGGCCGTGGGCGATCGTTTCGATTTGAAAGGCCAGTCGTTCCAGGTGGTGGGCGTCTACCGCAACGGCATCGGGGGCCGGATCTACGTTCCCATCAGGAGCCTGCAGACCGTCACCGACAAGTCCGGTCAGGCTTCCACCTTCCTGGCCAAGCTCTACGATTCCGGGCAGTTGCAGGCCGCCATGGACCAGATGCGGGACCTGGTCCCCAACATCAACGTCACCTCCATGCGGGAGTGGGTTACCCTGCTGAGAAACGGCCGGCCCCCCGCTTACACCACCTTCATCACCGGAGTCATCGGCCTGGCCATCTCCATCGGCTCGTTCGCCTGCTTCCTGTCCATGTACACCACCATCGCGGAACGAACCCGGGAAATCGGCATCCTGAAATCCCTGGGAGCCCGCAAAGGCTACATCGTCAAGCTGGTGATGATGGAAATACTGGTGCTCTGCCTGGCCGGCCTTCTGGTCGGATTCCTGCTGACCTTCCTGGGCGTGCAGCTCCTCCGGTTCCTCTATCCCGCTCAGATACTCCTGGTTCCACCTCTCTGGGTCGTGTACACGGTCCTCTTCGTTTCCGTCAGCGGGATCATCGGGGGACTCTACCCGGCCCTCAAGGCGGCGGCCAGCGATCCCGTCAAGGCGCTCTCCTACGAATAGGAATTCAGGTCGACAGGGCCTGCCGTGGAACCGCGTCTTCGGTTGCGAGCACGCTATCTGGAAGCGAAGGCCACCACGCGTCCAAATCGGCGTTACGGGCTTGATGCGCCCGTGCCTTGAGCCTATACTGCTAGCCTGGATCCAGACCCTACAAGAGACGGAGGACGACCATGCACGGCACCGCCACTCGCCGGCAAATACTTCAGGGGATGGGCGCACTGGCTGTCGGACTGGCCTCCGGCTCCCCGTTGGCAGCTCTTGCCGGCGCCCGCGTTCACTCCAAGCGGGTGATCAGCATGCAACCCCGGCTCTATCACGGCTGGCCCACCCTG
>JAPOZE010000061.1 GCA_026706225.1 Acidobacteriota bacterium | reverse complement strand
GGGTCGGCCGTCCGCTGTAGTCGCGCAACAGCCGATCCAGCTCCGCTTGGAAGCCGGGGTCCCGCCGGGCCTGCAGGTAGGCCTGCTCCAACTCCTCCAGGGGATGCATCAGGGTCTCGGGCACGAACTTGCCCCCGTAGGGACCGAAGTGCCCACGACTGTCCGGAATTTGCCCCATGTTTCCCGTTTTGGTTGTTCTACTCATTGAGCACCCGCCCGGCTCGATGGATCTCATCGAAAAGCGCCGCCATCTTCCGGTGGTCCTTGCGACCCGGCTCCCGCTCGATGCCCGAGCAGACGTCGATGCCGTAGGGCCGCACCCGGCAAATGGCTTCATACACGTTATCAGGATTCAGCCCTCCGGCCAGAATGACGCGCCCGAACCGCTTGGCCGCCAGGGCCAGGTCCCAGTCGAAGGCCTTCCCGGTGCCCCCCGGCAAGGCGCCTCCGGCGGTATCCAGCAAAAAGGCCTGCACGGGAAAGGCAGCGATTCGATCCAGTTCAAGCCCCGGCCCCACCCCGAAGGCCTTGAACACCGGCAGAGGCCTGATCTGCCGGGTGTATTCCGGGCTTTCCGAGCCATGCAACTGCACCGTCCCCAGGCCGGTGGCGCGGGCAATCTCCACCACCTCCCGGGGCCGGCGCTCGTCCACAAAGACGCCCACGGTCGAAACCAGCGGCGGCAGTCCCTCAATCAGCAACCGGGCCCGTTCGGGTTCGATGTATCGCGGGCTCTTGGGATAGAAGTTGAAGCCCAGAGCGTCGGCTCCGAGCTCGAGGGCCGCCCGGGCATCCTCCGGATTGGTGATGCCGCAGATTTTTGTCTTGACCTGCATGGCCTGTCTGCAACAACTCCTGTTTCACTCTCGCATGATCCGCCCCGCCGTTTGGGGCGGGGGCGGGGCTAGGTGAAAAGTGGTCAGTGATCAGTGGTCAGTCCTAAAACCAGATAAGTTCTTGACGACCGGTTTGCAATTTGGGAACGACTCTGCCGAGATCCACAGATGCTTAACCTGTCTATCAAATCACTAGCCACTAGCCACTGACCACTAGCCACTGGTCAATTGACGCTGTGGATCATCAACTCCCGCAAGGCCTTGCCCGGGTTGGCCGACTTCATCAACGATTCGCCAATCAGAAAGGCGTCGTAGCCGGCCTCCCGCAACTGTCGAATGTCCCCCGGAGCCCTGATCCCACTCTCGCTTACGGAAAGGACCGATTCCGGAATATGGGGGGCAAGTTCGAGCGAGGTGCTGAAATTGACCTCAAAGGTCTTCAGGTCACGATTGTTGACGCCGATCAACCTGGCTCCCACGTCCAGGGCAACCTTGAGCTCCTGTAGATCATGGACCTCCACCAGGACCTCGAGCCCCAGCCGATCCGCCAACTGCTTCAACTTCAACAGCCGCCGCGGCGTCAGTATGGCTGCAATCAGCAGCACGGCGTCGGCGCAACAGGCCGAGGACTCATAGATCTGATAGGGATCCAGAATGAAGTCCTTTCGCAGCACGGGTCGGGAGATGGTGCGCCGGACCGACTCCAGGTGCTTCACGGAGCCCTGAAAATAGTTTTCTTCCGTCAGAACGGAGATGGCTGCAGCCCCATGGGATTCATAGTCCACGGCGATTTCAATCGGCTCGAAGGGATCTCTCAGCAGCCCCCTGGAAGGAGAGGCCTTCTTCATTTCGGCAATGCAACTGACCGGCCCGGTGCGTCTCAAGGCATGGTAGAGGGAACGAGGACCCATCCCCGGCTCCTGCCGTCTCGCCAAGGCCTGCTCATCGGACAAGGGCCGGTGTCTCTTGAGCTGCTGGACCTGTCGTTGGCGGGCCTTGACGATTTCAGTCAAGACGTTTCCCGGCATCGGTTTCCTCTCTCGCGAATGGCCGCCCTCCGGGCCAATCTTCTGCGGGCTACTGCAGTGTTGCGGCCGGCAACCGCGCCGAGGAGCGGGCGCGGCCTTGCCCGGCGCCGGCTCAATCCGGGGCCTGAATCTGCCGGTTGGAGCACTCCACCAAGCCTTCCAGCCTGGCCAGCGCCCACCCATGATCCAGGGACTGGCGGGCCACCTCCACCGCAGCCTCAAGCGAATCCACGCGCCCCGACACGTAAACCCCGGCGGCAGCGTTCAGGAGCACGATATCGCGTTGTCCTTCCGTGCACTCTCCCTCCAGAACCCCCCGCAGAATCCGAGCGTTCTCCGCAGCCTCACCGCCCTGAACCTGGTCCAGGGACCGGCTTCGGAATCCCAGGTCCCCGGGGTGCAGCCTGTCGGTCCGAATGTCGCCTCCCTTGAGCTCGGTGACCCGCGTCGGCCCCGCTATCGAGATCTCGTCCAGACCGTCCTCCGCCGAGAAGATGAGAGCGTGTTCGCACCCGAGCGACTTCAAGACCTGGGCGAACACCTCGGTGAGATGGGGAGCAAACACCCCGATGATCTGCCGCCGGGCTCCGGCCGGGTTGAGCAGGGGACCCAAAAGGTTGAAGATGGTCCGCATGGCCAGGTTGCGCCGCAGCGGCGCCACCACCTTCATGGCCTGGTGAAAGACCGGAGCAAACAGAAAGGTGATGCCGCAGGTCTCCAGGCTGTGCTTCAGGACCTCCTGGGGAGCATCGATCCTGACACCCAACTGAGCCAGCACGTCCGCGCTGCCGCACTTGCCTGAAATGGCCCGGTTGCCGTGCTTGGCCACCGGCACCCCTGCCCCGGCAATGACGAATGCGGCCGCGGTGGAAATATTGAAGGTGCCGGCTCCATCCCCGCCGGTCCCGGCGGTGTCCACTAGGCCCTGCTGCCGGTGGTCGAGAGCCACCGCCACTCGCCGCATCCCCCGGGCGAAACCGGCGATTTCCGAGGCGACCTCTCCCTTCACCGCCAATCCGGCCAACAGGGCCGCCACCTGCACCTCGCTGAGCTGCCGGTCCAGAATGGCGGCGATCAACCGCTCGGATTGGCTCTCATCCAGAGAATTCCCGCCCTGGAATTTTCGGATTGCCTCCTGGTAAAGCGCCATTGCAGTCATTTTTTCTCAAAGCCTCAAAAAGTTCTCGAGCAATTGCTTGCCGTAGGTGGTCAACACCGATTCCGGATGGAACTGAACCCCCTCGACCGGAAACTCCCGGTGGCGCAGCCCCATGATCAGGCCGTCGGCCGAGGTCGCGGAGATCTCCAGACATGGGGGCAGACTCTCCTTTTCGACCATGAGGGAGTGGTAACGGGTGGCCGGAAAGCCATCGGGAAGACCTTGGAAGATGGTCTTGCGATCGTGGTGGATCTGGCTGATCTTGCCGTGCATCAGGGTGGGGGCCGGAATGACTCTCCCTCCAAACGCCTGGCCGATGGCCTGGTGGCCGAGACAGACTCCCAGAATCGGAACCTTTCCGGAAAAGCGGTCGATGAGCTCCAGCGTCACCCCGGCATTGTCGGGAACGCCGGGTCCGGGCGAAATGACGATCTTGCGGGGCTTGCCGGACTCCACCCCCGAGACATCGATGTGATCGTTTCGGTACACGACAAGCTCTTGCCCCAATTCCCCCAGGTACTGAACCAGGTTGTAGGTAAAGGAGTCGTAATTGTCGATGACCAGAATCATGGCACTATCCGACCGGGCCTGGCTGACCGATGCCTTTTCGGGGAAACCGGGCAACCACCAGGGTTGCCTCTACAATCCTTTCCCCGCCAACTCCAGAGCCTTGAGGAGGGCCCGGGCCTTGTTGAGGGTCTCCTGAAACTCTCTCTCCGGAACCGAGTCGGCCACGATTCCGGCCCCCGCCTGGACATAGGCCTTGCCCTCCTTGACCACCAGGGTCCGAATGGAGATGCAGGAATCCAGGTTGCCGGAGAAGTCCAGGTAGAGAATGGCTCCGGCGTAGACACTCCGCAGGCTGGGCTCCAACTCGTCGATGATCTCCATGGAACGCACCTTGGGGGCGCCGGTCACGGTGCCGGCCGGGAAGCAGGCCATCAACGCATCGAAGCGGTCCAGTCCGGGGCGAAGTCGCCCGCGCAAGGTGGACACCAGGTGCATGACGTGGGAATAGCGCTCCACGAACATCAGATCCACCAGCTCCACGCTGCCGTACTCGCAGACCTTGCCCAAATCGTTCCGGCCCAGGTCCACCAGCATGATGTGCTCGGCTCGCTCCTTGGCGTCGGCCTTGAGTTCTTCCGCCAGGAGTGCATCCTCGTCGTCATGGCGGCCCCTTGGACGTGTGCCCGCGATGGGACGGTACCAGGCCTTCCCCTCCGAGATCTTGACCAGCCTTTCGGCAGTGGCAACGGACACCGAAAAAGCGTAGGGGTCGCAGTAGGCCGCGAATGGAGAGTGCTACAGCAGCAGGCACGTGC
>JAPOZE010000102.1 GCA_026706225.1 Acidobacteriota bacterium | reverse complement strand
CTCTACCGTTCCGCCGCCCATCTCGGCGAACCCAAGATGCCCCCTGGCAGCCGGCGGCCCCTGCCCCAGGGAGACCTGGCTATCCTCAAGGAATGGATCGAAGCGGGGGCACCCTACCCCGAAGCGGGCGCTGCCACCCGCGAGCCCTCCTGGTGGTCAATGAAGAAGCCGCGCCGACTCCCTGTACCGGAACTGGATGAGAACCCTGCCAATCCCATTGATGCCTTCATCCAGGCCAAGCTGCGGGAGAAGGGCCTCGAACCGGCTCCAGCGGCCGACAGGGTCACCCTTCTTCGCCGGGCCTACTTCGACCTGGTGGGTCTGCCGCCGACTCCTGCCCAGGCGGATCGATTCCTGCAGAATACCTCTCCCGATGCGTTCGAAGAGCTAGTCGACGAGCTGCTGGCTTCCTCCCACTATGGCGAACGCTGGGGCCGGCACTGGCTGGATGTCGTCCGCTACGCCGACAGCGCCGGGTTCGAAGGCGACGTCTTTTATCCCAATGCCTGGCGCTACCGGGACTATGTGATCAAGTCCTTCAACGAAGACAAGCCCTATGACCGCTTCGTCCAGGAGCAGATCGCCGGGGACGAGCTTTTTCCCAACAACCTTGAGATGGAGGGCTTCTACGACATTTCCCCGGAAAAGCTGGAACACATGGAAGCCAGGGTCGGAACCACGCTCTACACCTTCGGACCGGAAATCCAGGAATCTCACCTGGATGCCGAACGATTGCGCTACGAGCGGCTCACCGACGCGGTCGACATGACCGCGGCGGCGTTCATGGGCTTGACCCTGGAGTGCTCGCGCTGCCACGACCACAAATTCGACCCCTTCACCCAGAAGGATTACTTTCGGTTGCAGGCCGTCTTCGCCGCCAGTTCCCGCAAGACCATCCCCGTGGTCAGCAGCATGTCCACGGGTCATCGCCGCGAAGACTACCACCGCATGATCGCCCTGGCAGAAGCCAGAGCTTCCTACCAGAGGTTCGAAAAGCAGGTCAAGGACCGGGTCATCGAAATCAAGAAGAAGGAATACCCACCCGAGGTGGTGCGCGCCTACGAGGTGCCCATGAAGGAGCGTACCGCCCGGGAGCTGGAGTTGGCCGCACCCCTGGCCCAGTTCTACACCGAGATGAACATCGAGGATCATCTCACCGATGGGGAGAAGACCCGCCATCGAAACACCATGCAAAGGCTGGCCAGGGCCGTGCTTGACGTCCCTCTCGAAGACGCTTCGCACAAGGTGAAATACGACGGATTCTTCGACGTGCCCTCAGCCACGGTTCTGGGACACCTCCAGCCCGAGCTGGTTCCCGACACCTACCTGTTGAACCGCGGCGAGCTGTCTCTGAAAAGAGAGATCGTCGAGCCGGGGTTGCCGGCGGCGCTGCGCGATGACAGTGTTCCCGACCGGCTGTCCATGGGGCCTCACGGACCCCGCTACCGCAAACACTTCGCGCTCTGGCTGACCCGTCCCACCCATCCCCTCACGGCGCGGGTCATGGTCAACCGCATCTGGCAGGGCCATTTCGGACAAGGCCTGGTCCGCACCTCCAACGACTTCGGACGCCAGGGCGACCGGCCCTCCCACCCCGAATTGCTGGACTGGCTGGCCACCGAGTTCGTCGATCGGGGATGGAGCGTCAAGTCGATGCACCGCCTGATCATGCTCTCGGACGCCTACCGGCGCGACAGCCGCTTCACCGCCGCCGCTCACCGGCAACAGGACCCCGACAATCGCCTCCTGTGGCGCATGAACCGCCGCCGCCTGGAAGGGGAGGCGGTGTGGGATTCGCTGCACGCGGTAGCCGGCAATCTGAACCCGACCATGGGAGGACGACCCGCCATCCCACCGCTTTCCAAGGTCGAAATGAGTTCCCTGCGCATCAAGCCCTGGTGGGCCGTTTCGGAAGACCCTGCCGCCGGCAGGCGCCGTGGCGTCTACATTCTGGCCCGGCGCAACTTCACCTTCCCCATGTTCGACAAGTTCGACGTGCCCAACTCCTCGGTGAGCTGCGCCGGAAGGGAAGTGACGACGGTCGCCCCCCAGGCGCTCTGGTCCCTGAACAACGACGCCTCCTTCAGGCAGGCCCGGGTGCTGGCCGACCGGCTGATTCGCGAAGCCGGCGCCAGTCCCGCCGACCAGGTGGACCTGGCTTGGCGGCTGGTGCTGGCCCGGTTGCCGTCGGCTGAAGAAAGGCAGGAGGCGATGACGCTCTTGTCAAGACTGACTTCAAGCAACGGAAGTCAGGCACCCCATCCCGCCGGCGAAGGCGACGAAACGAAGACTCGGCACAGTGACGCCTTGACCCAGCTTTGCTTGACCATGTTCAACCTGAGCGAGTTCTTCTACATCGATTGACACCGGGGCGGAACCGATCCGCGGCCCGGATCTCCTCACTTTGGGAGGAAAACCATGAATCCCTATTCCTGCAACCGCCGCGCCACCGTCAGTTCGCGGCGTGAATTCCTGACCCGCTCCGGGCTGGGATTCGGAGGACTGGCCCTCAACTGCATGCTGCAGGCGGAATCTGCGAGTGCTGATGTCCCGGCCGCCGAGGCCTACAATCCCCTGGCCGTCAAGCCGCCTCACTTCGAGGCCAAGGCCAGGAGCGTCATCTTCATCTTTCTGCAAGGTGGCCCCAGCCAACTTGAAACCTTCGATCCCAAGCCCGAGCTGCAGAAATATGACGGCCAGTACCTTCCTCCCAGTTACTTGAAAAAGGGCATCGGTTTGGCCCAGATCAAGGCTGATGAATCCAAGCTGATGGGAACACGGCGTGTTTTCAGGAAGCACGGTCAGTCCGGGCTGGAAATCTCCGACCTGTTTCCGAAGCTCTCGGAATTCGCCGACGACCTTGCGGTCATCCGCTCCTGCCACCACGAGTCCTTCATCCACGGTCCCGCCATCACCATCATCCACACGGGGTCCCTGCTGATGGGACAACCCAGCATGGGGGCCTGGGTGCTGTACGGCCTGGGGAGCGAAACCGACAACCTGCCGGCCTACATGGTGATGGCCGACGACTACATGCGCAACAGCAAGTCGGTGATCGGATCGGGTTTCCTGCCGGCCGTCTACCAGGGAACCGTGCTTTCCACTCAGGGAGCGGCCCTGGAGAATCTGCAGCCTCCCGGTATGGTCACTCAGGACAACCAACAGGCCATCCTGAGCCAGTTGAAGCAATGGAACCGGCGGCACCTGGCCGACCGCCCGGACGACAGCAGTCTGGCGGCTCGGATCAAGAATTACGAACTGGCGTTCCGCATGCAGATGGCCGGTCCCGAATTGATCGACCTGAGCCGGGAGCCCGAGCACGTCAACAAGTTGTACGGCCTGGACACCAAGGAGACCGCCAACTTCGGACGGATGTGCCTGCTGTCACGCAGGATGGTCGAGCGCGGGGTCCGCTTTGTGCACCTCTACAACAGCGACTGGGACGGGCACGGAGAGTGCGACAAGAACCATCGTGAAAATGCCGTGAAGACGGATGGCCCGGTGGCCGGTCTTCTGGCGGACCTGAAACAACGGGGCATGCTGGACAGCACCCTGGTGGTTCTTTCCGGAGAGTTCGGCCGCACCCCCATCATGCAGGGCAAGGAGGGACGGGACCACAGCCCCTACGGCTTCTCGGTGGTCATGGCCGGAGGAGGCATCAAGGGCGGCAAGGCCATCGGGGCCACCGATGAGCTGGGCTTCTACGCCGCCGAAGACAAGGTCCATGTCCACGACATGCACGCCACCATGCTCGAACTGCTGGGACTGGACCACCGCAAGCTGAACGTCGAGGTTTCCGGACTGGAAAAACGTCTGACCGGAGTCGGAGAGGACGGGAACCACAGCGTGGCCAAACGGCTGCTGGCCGGCTAGCCGGCTCGGGACAGCAGGCCGGCAGCGGCTTGCACGAAGGCGACTTCAATGCGTTTCCCCCCAATTTTTTCGCTCCTGCTCTTCCCGGCCGTGCTTTTGGCGACCGACGAGGAGGCCCCTTTCTACAAGGGGAGGATGCGGGTCCCAGCGGCCCTTGCCACAGCCGAGGGAATCCGCCTGCCGGCCGGCCACTATCACCTGGAAGTCAAGGGGGAGGCTCCGGCCCGCACGTTGATCTTCTCCTTGAACGGGACGGCCAAGGCCACGGTCAGGGAGTCGGCCGGACAGGACCCGGCCCTGGATTCCGCCGAGGTGCCGTTGGTCGGCACACACCTGCTCCGTTCCACGGCGGTCAAGCTGGCTCCCGCCAAGGAGCGTCAGCACAGCCAGACGGGTCTGGCCCGCTACCAGGAGGAAAAGCATCTCTGGGACGGGACCATGCGGGTGTACCTGTCTCCGACAGACGGCGTTGTGTACTTCG
>JAPOZE010000175.1 GCA_026706225.1 Acidobacteriota bacterium | reverse complement strand
TCCGAAGTCAAGGGCGTTGAGTTTCAGGATCCCGTCCAGGCAGTCGAGGCCGAAGGGCGGCAACTGCTCAGGGGACTCGGCCGGGATGACTATCTGATTGCCATGGACCCCCGGGGCCAATGCTTGAATAGCGAGAAATTCGCCCGACTCATCGCCGACAGGAGGGAGCACTCCCTGAAGAGGCTGGTCTTTGTTCTTGGGGGACCGGATGGGTTGTCAGGGGAAGTTCGGAGCCGCAGCCATCGAGTCATCTCCCTATCCTCCATGACCTTCAGCCACGAGATTGCGCGCCTGCTGCTCCTGGAGCAGATTTATCGGGCCTTCACCCTGGTCCATCGCATTCCCTATCACAAATAGATTGAGGTTTACCGCTCTTTTGGAGTAGTATTCCCGGCTCGCTGCCGCATACCTGGCTGATCGGCAGGGTCGCCATCGCCTCAACAGCGCGTTCGGATGTCATGGTCATGGATGCCGGAAGAGTCGACCACTTCAGGAAGAAGCTGCTGACAAAGAAAGAAGAGCTGTACCGGATGGTCTCCAAAACTGAGCAGTACGGCCGGGAGGCGGACGAGGAGAGTTCCCAGGACGTTGCCGACAAGGCGGCCAGTTCCTACACCAAGGAGTTTCTCTTCAGCCATAGCAGCAGCGAACGCTCCATCATGCAACTGGTGGAGGAGGCTCTGGCCAGGGTCGGCACCGACTCGTTCGGCGTGTGCATCGCTTGTGGGAACGCCATTCAATCCAGAAGGCTGGAGGCGGTTCCATGGACGCGCTACTGCATAAGCTGCCAGGAAAAACAGGAAGAAGGCCTTCTGGAGGAGTCCCACTTCTACTAATCCCCTAATCCCTCCCTCGCTGTCCGCTCCGTGATTTGAATCCTCTCTTCGGGCGTTTTCGCCCTCTTGCAGATGCGCTGGTTTCAGTTCTGTCTCCCGCCACTTGCGTGGTCTGCCGGAACTCGGTGGAAAGCTTGGGCTGCGGGGTCGTTTGCCGGGCCTGCTGGCAGCGCATTGCCCGGCTGGAGGGAACTCTTTGCGACCTGTGCGGCTACGCCTTTGCTTCCAGCAATCTTCCGGCCGGGAAGGCCTTGTGCGCAGCCTGCCGCCGAGGGTACTTCCACTTCGATTTCGCCCGATCCTACGGCCGGCTGGAGGACCCGCTCCAGGCGATCATCCACCAGTTCAAGTACGGCTCCCATCCCAGCCTGGCCCGTCCGCTGGCCCGCCTGCTTCACGCGCTTTGGGTGCAGGACTACCGGGACCGGGCGCCGGACATGATCGTGCCGGTACCCCTCCACAAGGATCGTCAGAGGGAACGGGGCTTCAATCAGGCCTGCTTGCTGGCCCGGCATCTGAGTCGCTGGACACAAGTCCCGCTGATGGCAACGGTTCTCGTCAGGCATCGGTCTACCGCGGTCCAGGCGGGGCTCTCCCGCGGCCAGCGGCGCCGGAACATCCAGGGAGCGTTCAGAGTGGCCGATCGGGCGGCCGTCCGCAAGCGGGCGGTCCTCGTCGTGGACGATGTCTTCACCACCGGCGCTACCTTGAACGAATGTGCTAGGATGCTTGGAAAACAGGGGGCACATCGAGTCGATGTCCTGACCATTGCACGAGTCGTGGCCTGGTCAGTCCCGCCTGTGTAAGCCTCATGGCACGGTTCAGTTCCATTGCCAATGCCCTCGCGGCCTGTGGAGTGTTGTGGGGCTTGTGGTGTGTTGCGGCGCCGTGGGTCATCGATCCGTCCGCCCGCGCAAACCCCGTTTCTCTCCCCGATGAGACCGCAGTCCGGCCGGACTATTTTCTCAGTCCCGACTATCTCCCGCTTCAACTCGGCAATCGCTGGATCTACGATCGGGAGGACAGCCGGTTTCAGAGAACCAGCCAGGTCAAGGTCGAGATTATCGCCAGGCCTATTCTGGAGTGGACTACCTATTACGTTTTCAATCAGCTTCCGTTTGTGCCGGGTCTGGAAGGCGAGCAAAACGTGGTGGTTCGCTACGATCAGGACACACGCCGGTTCCTTCGCTTGATTGCTCACGATCAGGACCGGGAGGAAATTCCCCTTTTTCCGGTGGGGGAATCGGCCGACGCCATCCTCGACCAGTCTCCCGGCGACGATGGACTTCCGGTGGCCAACCGCTTGAGCTACCTGACCTGTCCGGATTGTGAGGATTCAGGCCTGGAGATGATCTTCGACAGAGGTCTGGGGATCTTGGAGGTGGGCGTCTTTTCCCACTGGGGCTCGGAGAGCTACCGGCTGAAGTCGGCCCTGGTCAACGGCCGCAATTTCGGTGATCCCATGCAGCCGGAGGCCGAGGGCGAACCGGAGCGGCCCAGGTCCGAGGTGGTGATCAGCCGGGCTGACCCGGTGCTGAGCCTGGAATTCCGGAAGAAGCCCCAGGCGGTCGATCTGCTGCTTGTGGTCAAGAATCCGACCGACTACTTTCTGAGCTTCAACTTCGACTCGAGCCAGACCTATGACTTCGTGGTCAGGGAGAAGCAGACGGGATTCGAGGTCTGGCGCTGGTCGAAGGGCTACTTCTTTACGCCGGTGATCCGCAGCCATGCCCTGCTGCCGCAGAAGGAATGGAAGTTCAAGGAAGTCTGGAACCTGAAGGACAACGAACGCAATGACATCAGGCTGGGGTCCTACGAGGCCGTGGCCATCCTCACCTCCCAAGTACCCCGCGAATCCTCGGCAGTGGAGATCGAGCTGCCCTGACCCCGCTCTTGCCGCAAATGCCGGAAAACGTGGGTACTCACGATGAGGGGGTAGCCATGAAGAAGCGGGCTGGTCAGCCTGTAGTTGTCATGATACATTGTATTACATGAAAGAAGTGATCACCATTCGTCTCGGAGCCGAGTTGCAGGTCGAACTCGACGACCTATGCGAACAGCTTGGGAGGACACGGAGCGAGGTTGTGCGAGACGCACTGCGGAGACAGCTCAGCTTGATGCGTTTCGAACGTACCCGCCGCCGCATCATCCCGTTTGCCGAAGCCAGAGGGTATCTGACCGATGAGGACGTTTTTCTTGACGTCTCGTGAAAGTCTTCTTCGACACCAATGTCCTGGTCAGTGCCTACACGGCGCGCGGCCTGAGCGCTGACCTGTTTCGATTGGTCCTGACCGAACATGAACTGCTGACCGGGGAGGTCAACCTGCTGGAGTTCAGGCGGGTCCTCGGGCATCGATTCAAGGTTCCGGAATCCGCGTTGGCACAGGCTGAACGGGAGCTTCGCGAACACACGATCATTCCCAAACCGGAAGCGTCACTTGACCTGGGCATTCGGGACTCCGACGATGCATGGGTGCTCGCCTCGGCGGTTCACGGCCAGTCTGACGTTCTGGTTACAGGCGACAGGGATTTGCTCGAGGTGGCGGAGGCGTCCCCGGTACCGATACTGAGCCCCCGAGACTGCTGGCAGTGGCTGCGGAGAGAGTGAAGCGCAGCGCACGACTGACGCAAACAAGACAGCGTAGGTTTGAGAACTTTGACCCTTTGTCGCTCTCCCTGCCCGACAATGCCGTTCGGTCGCGTTAGGGCAGGGTCCACAACAGGTAGGCGGCCGCCACCGTTCCCGTCACGGCTCCTCCGTAACAGAAAAGATTGATGGCCGGATTGAGGTGCTTGATCTGCAGGCCGTCGTAGAGGGTGAAGCGAAATCGATGAGCCCAGTGAAAGAGCGACAGGAAACAGAGCACGAACAAGCCCAGGCGGCCCACGGGATGTTGGACCAGTTCCAGCGTTCTCTCATAGCCGGGTGACTGTAGCCATCCCAATGGGAAAGCCAGCCCGTAGAGAAAGAGGAGAATGGGGATCAGAAAGGCGGCCGCCACGCCTCCGCCGCTGAAGAGGGCCCAGAGAAGGGGTTCGTTGGATCGATTGGCCATGGGTCAACCCTGTCGCATCAGAAGAAAAACGATCAGCGCGGAAACCGCCAGCCAGGCCGCGTAGTTGGGAGCGGCCACCAGCACGTCGGGAAGCCGCTTGCCTCGCAAGCGGACCACCATCGCCTTGGGTGTCAAGTTGAACCAGGTAACCGCGTGAAAGAGCACGAAAAGAAAGCTGATGCCATTGAGAATCACCAGCACCGGGTTCTTGAGCCAGTGCTGGAATTCCTGATAGGGTTCGGGCCCTCCCCTCAAGGCATGTAGCTGCAACAGCAGGATCACCACGTAGAAAGCCACGAAGACACTGCTGAGTTCCCTGAGCATGAACTTCAGGTAGGACCACTTCCGGCTCCACCAGAGGGTTGAGACCCGGGTTCTGTGCCATTTGGGATGGTATTGGCTATAGGCCGTCGATGGCTTCATGGCTTGCTCCAGGGCATCAGAAAGGACTTGAACCAGTCCTTGGTGGCCGCGAGCTTGTA
>JAPOZE010000266.1 GCA_026706225.1 Acidobacteriota bacterium | reverse complement strand
TGCAGAATTTGACCGTATGGACCTCCAGGGCCGATAATCTCCCCGGCTAAGGGGAAACGAACCCAACTTGCACGCCAACGGGAGGAAAGCCTGTCCATGTTCGAGAATCGGGTCAAGCAGTTGTTGCAGGCGGGACGGGCCGCCTGGGGAGCCGGTCTGGCCGACGCCTCCGAGATCGTGGCCCAGACGACCATCGAAACCGGCATCGATTTCCTGTGGATCGATCTGGAACATCGTCCCTACGAGGTGGAGGCCGTGCGCTGGATTCCCCTCTTCTGCCGCCGAAAGTCATGTGTCGCGCTGATTCGGGTGGCTGGGCTGGAATCCCATCTCATCAAGAAGGCCCTCGACATCGGCGCCAGCGCCATCATGGTGCCGCAGGTCAACTCGGCCGAGGAAGCCGAGCGGGCCGTGCAATATTGCAAGTACCCGCCCGAGGGCACCCGTGGCGTCTCGCCGCTCTGGCCCCACTTCGAGGGCGTTTCCTGGAGCGACTACCTCCCCCGGGCCAACCAGGAAACCCTGGTCGTGGTGCAGATCGAGACGGCCTCGGGCATCGAGAACCTGGACTCCATTGCGGCCGTGCCGGGTGTGGACGTGCTGTTTGTGGGTCCCACGGATACCTCTGCCGCTCTGGGTCATATCGGCCAGATCGAGCACCCGGAGGTCCAGGCCTTCCTGGCGGACTTTCCCCGGCGGGTGGCTCCCTCGGGGAAAGCCAGCGGGATCACCCTGCGATCGCTGGACGAGTGCCGGTGGGCTTATGAACAGGGTTATCGGTTTATCTCTTGCGGCAACGTGGTGCTCAGCGGTCAAGTGGCTCTGACCTCGGATCTGGGCCGGCTGAGAACCATGGAATCTTCCAAGCGCGGCGCTAGAGGGTGAACGATGTCCACGACCGCTTTCCTGCGCTACCGCAAGGATGCCGGGGTCCACTATGGAATTGTGGAAGGAGATCGTCTTCATCAACTGGAAGGCAACCCCCTGGAGACCCGTCGAACCACCGGGACCGTTCACCGGCTTTCCGAGGTCCGCCCCCTGGTTCCCTGTGAGCCGCGCCAGATCCTGGCCGTGGGCCGAAACTACCGCAGCCACCTCAAGGGACGAGCGGCGCCTTCGCGTCCGGAAATCTTCTACAAGCCCTTCAATTCCCTGCAAGATCCGGACTCTCCGATCGTTGTTCCGGCCGATGCCGATGAGGTCCACCTTGAAGGCGAGCTGGTCGTGGTGATTGGACGGACCGCCCGAGACGTCTCACTCGAGCAGGCGGAAGCGTCCATCTTCGCTGTGACCTGCGGCAACGATGTCAGTGCGAGAGGGTGGCAGCGGGGTCCCAACCAGGACCTGCAGTGGTGGCGGGCCAAGGGGTGCGATACCTTTGGTCCGGTTGGACCGGTAATGGTTCAGGGGCTGGATCACCGAAATCTGCAACTGCAGACCCGTCTCAACGGCCGGGTGGTTCAGCAACAGACCACGGCCGATCTGCTATTCGACTGCGCCACCGTGGTCAGCTACATCAGCCGCTATCTCACCCTCAGTCCGGGAGACCTGATCTTCACAGGCACCCCGGGAGCTACCGACTGGCTCAAACCCGGCGATGTCGTCGAAGTCGAAATCGAGGGCATCGGGGTGTTGCGCAATCCGGTCGAGGCCGGCTGACATGTTTCGGAAGACGTCAACGGCAACCCGTCGGCACGCCTCCTTCCTTCCTCTTTGCCGCCTTCATTGACTTCATGGAGATCACCTACGGCTACAGATCCTATCGGGCAGACCGCAGAAGTTCGCTGACCATTGGCAATTTCGACGGCTTCCACCTGGGCCACCAGCGCATCCTGGACACCCTGGTGAATGCTTCCCGGACCTCGGGAACCCGGTCGGTCCTGCTCAGCTTCCAGCCCCACCCACTGCAGTTGCTGGCGCCGGGCAACGCCCCCCGGGCGATTACTCCCCTGGAGGAAAAGATTCGGCTGCTGGGCGCCAGCCGGCTGGAGGTGCTTGCCATTCTGAACTTTGACCGGGCCCTGTCCCGAATGACCGGCGAGGAGTTTGTGCGGGAGATCGTGGTCGGAGTATTCCGGGCGCGGCTGGTTTTCGTCGGGAGCGATTTCGTTTTCGGGCATCGCCGCACCGGCAACGTGGCGTTGCTTCAAGAGCTCGGCCGGGAATTGGACTTTCAGGTCCGCATCTGCCCTCAAGTGGTGGTGCGCGGATCCAGGGTCAGCAGCACGCGAATCCGCGAGTTGATCCGTGCCGGGCGCATCAGCAGCGCCAATCGCCTGCTCGGGAGGTTCTTCAGCCTGAAGGGGAAGGTCGTGCCCGGGCGCGGTCTGGGGCGAGAATCCCTGTTTCCCACCTTGAACCTGCGCCCCGGCGACGAACTGCTCCCTCGACCCGGGGTCTATGTCACCCAGGCCACATTCAATCATCAGACCCATCCCGCCGTAACCAACGTCGGTTGGCGCCCCACGGTTGCCGGCAAGGGTCTCACCGTGGAAACTCACCTCATCGACACCAGCCTGGAGAGCCCCCCGGGCGATCTCGGTCTGGCCTTCCTGCACCGTTTGAGAGACGAAGAAAGATTCGAGTCGCTGCAGCAGTTGAAAGGCCAGATTGCCCGGGACTGCCGGCGCGCCCGCCGGTTCTTTCGTCTCTTCAGGCGACTTGGTCGACCACTGGCGCCGGCCGGCTGATTGCTTGGACCAACCTCTGGCCGGAAATGCAGGCTTGGCGGGCAATTGACGTCCGACGGCGGTCAAGCGCTCCCGGGTGCCCGGCCCGCAACCCGGAAGGTGCCGACCGCGAAGATGCTGGGGATTTCCAGGTGCCATGCACCCTGCGGGAAACGGTCGCGCTGTTCCAATTCGGGAAGCGTGAGGTTCTCTACCGTATCGAAACCATGATCAGCCAGCAGCCCATTCATGGACGTCAGGGAGTATTCGGCCATCATGGGCTCGCCTCGTTTGGCTACGAAGGCCTTGGTCTTCTCTTTCATGACCAGGTGTTGGGGACTGGAGGAGGTCTCGTCCAGCAGGTAGTCGAGCACCAGGAGGCTGCCTTCAGGCAGGTTTCGGGCAATGGATTCGGCCGTCTCGCCCAGATCCTCGGCACTGAGGTAGTAGGCAACTCCCATCAGGGTCAAAAAAGTCGGCCGGTCCCGTTGGAAACCCGAGCCTTCCAGGGCCTCGACAGCGGAAATCTTGGTGAGGTCAGCGGAAACAAAATGCAGGCGAGGGGGAATGGTCCAACCTGCCCGGCGGATACGGGCCAACTTCTGGTCCTGGGTGAGGGGATGGTCGATCTCGAAGACATCGATGCGACGCATCAGGTCGGGCCGCCGGAAGGCAAATGAATCCATCCCGGCTCCAATGATCACATATTGGTCGATACCCTTCTCTACGGCTGCTTCCAAAGCTCTTTCGGCATATCGCGCCCGCACCAGCACGCACAAGCACACGGGTTCTATGGCTCTCAACACGCCCTTGATGAGAATCCACGACAGCGGAGGAAGCCGGACCACCAGCCGCCAGAACCATCCGCAGAGAAATCTGGCAAAGGGATCCTCGAGAAGCCGTACCTGATTCCGCTGGTGGAGGGCCCGAACGGCAGCGGTGAGCTCGGCGGTCGAGGCCCTGCTCTTCTGGCGCAGCGTACCGGGCTTGCGAAGGCTCATGTGTTTCCCCTTACCGAACCAACGGGATTTCACGCCACAAGTCAAGTACTACAAACCGGGCTGGTCGCCCATTATGCCACTCGTTCATGAAGACGAACCACCAATGAACACGAAAAAGCCGCGCGCGATCATCGCCGGAGTCAGCCTCTCGTGAAGCAACAGACCATCGCATTCCAGCAACGTCTACGTTGGTCCATTACAGTCTATAAAAGTCCGTATTATCATCAGTTTATCTGAGTTCTGCCGTCGCTTGGCCATCTCGAAACATCTCTTGAAATCCACTGCCATCCCCCATATAATACGGGGATGATTGCTGGATCACCTACCACCCGTCAGCTACCCAGAACGAAACCCAAGGGCCGCCATCCCCAAAAGGCCCTCTCTCCTGCCTTCATTCGCTCCGCTCCGCCCGGAAGACACGCCGATGGAAACGGATTGTACCTCTTCGTCCAGCCCAGCGGTACCCGCAGCTGGATTCAACGCCTCCTGATCCGAGGCCGCCGTCGTGAGCTCGGACTCGGTAGCGTTGTCCTCGTCCCCCTGGCCGAGGCCCGGGAGAAGGCGCTCGCCAACCGCAAGCTTGCTCGTGAGGGCGGAGACCTTCTTGCCGAGAAGCGACGCGCCGAGGGAATCCCCACCTTCGCTGAAGCTGCCATGCGTGTGCTGGAACAGAAGCAGGACGCATGGCGTAACCAGAGACACTCC
>JAPOZE010000576.1 GCA_026706225.1 Acidobacteriota bacterium | reverse complement strand
CATTATAGCCCAGCTCGGAGGCTGATGATCCGCCGGTAGTGGTCTACGACTCAAGCCGATTCAGGACGGCCAGGAGCAGAGACAGGGCGATCACCGCCAGGCCGGCCCAGTAGAGCCCCCGCCACAACAGTTCCTGGAAGGATGTTTCCTGCCGACGATTGGGGTTGGGCAGCGCGAAGGCCAGGGCGGCGCCCGCCAGTGCGCCCCCCAGGTGGGCGGCGTTGTTGGCTCCGATGAAGATGCCGAAGACGAAGGCGTAGATGATCCAGTGGAACAGTTGCTGTTGCAATATCTTGCCCCAGGACCCCCAGCGCCGGGAGAGGACCACTGCCATGGCGATCATGCCGAAGACGGCTCCCGAGGCCCCCGCGGTCACCAGCCAGGGCGGGTAATACCAGTTGCTGACGGCGAAGCCGATGACCCCGGTGGCCAGGTAGAACACCAGGAACCGCTCCTTGCCCAGGAGCTCTTCCAGCAGCGGGCCGATGAACATCAGGGCATAGGAGTTGAACAGGAGGTGGATGATGCCGATGTGGATGAAGATGGCCGATACCAGCCGCCACCATTGGCCCTGGGCTACCAGGACGGCCACGTCGGCGCCCCAGGCCACCAGGACCTGCTGGCTTCCCCCGGTCAGAAGCCGGCCGAAATCGGTGGCCGTGCCCTGCTGCTCGGTGGCGAACATGGCCAGGAAGACCAGGAAATTGGCGGACAGGAGCCCGTAGGAGACCGGGGTGTACTGGGGCAGGATGTTGGCCAGCAGCTTGCCCAGCCCGCTGGGCCGGCGGCGGAGCCTGGCCCCACAGAGGGAACACACGGACTCCTTTGCGCCGACCAGAGCCCGGCAGGAAGGACACATCCTGGTGGTGACCTGGGTGCCGCGCCAGAGATTTTTCCAGTAATCGAGCTGCTTTTCCAGTTGCTGGGCGACGATGCGCAGCTTCCAGCGCAGGCGTGGGGGAAGCATGGGTAGATCCCTCGGGCGATTGCGGATTTCCCGGAATTACGGCGAAAAACTCATCTTAAGGGAGCCTGCCCGTGGGAGACAAGTCCGGCTCGTTCCTGCCGGGCCAATAAGTCGAGGAAACAGAGCCGGTCGTCAATAAGGGCGAACCACGAATGAACACAAATAGACACCAATGCCCGAAGGACCTGCTTTGCTGCGACGACGTCATGGGATGAGGCCGGCCCGGGAGCGCGGGCGTCCCGCCCGCACAAGTCCTGGCACAGCCTCGCCATCTCCTCGGCCCGGATGGACCGGCAACGGCGCCGTGGCTCTGCCTCGGACGGACCCATGCAGTTCTCTTGGAAGCCTTGTTGAAGCCTGGGCGATGGTCGAGCGCACGACGGTGGAAATTCTTGCCAAAAATCCTCTGCATCCTGTGCATCCATGTTCATAAACCATCGACCCATAAGTGACTCGGTTGTCACCCTCCCCCCCCAAAGCGTCCATTCGTCTATTGGTGTTCATTCGTGGTTCGTCGTTTCTCTTCGCGGATAATTCTATTGGGCCTTTGCGGATAAACGCTCAGTGGTTTCAGGTCCGTTCCTGTCGGTCCCGAAGGGGGGCAGACTCGCGGCAGGTGAGTGACGATCGCAGGGTCCGACCGACGGGCCGATGACAAATACGGGCCGCACTCCCCTTGAAAAGCTGTTATCATCCTGGGGCATTTTTGGCCCGGCAGCTTCGAGACCGGAGGGTTGCCCGGCAGTCCGGCCCGGGCGGCCCCGTTGCAGGAGGCGCAGCGTGGTGAACACGATCCAGGGAAATCTGAACGCCGCGGGGCTCAGCTTTGCCGTCGTGGTGAGCCGTTTCAATGATTTTGTGACCCACCGGCTGCTGGAAGGCGCTCTGGACGCGCTGACTCGAACCGGCGCGGCCGAGGGCGATATCGACGTGATCAAGGTGCCCGGGTCTTTCGAGATCCCTCTGGCGGCCAAGAAGGCGGCAGCCAGCGGAAGATACCACGGGGTCGTCTGCCTGGGGACCCTGATTCAGGGAGAGACTCCCCACTTCACTTTTATCTGCAACGAGGTCACCAAGGGAATCGGGTCGGTCTCCCTGGAATCGGGGGTGCCGGTGGCCTTCGGCGTGGTCACGGCGGAAAGCGTGGAACAGGCCATCGACCGGGCCGGGCTCAAGTCGGGCAACAAGGGATTCGAGGCGGCCATGACGGCCGTCGAAATGGCCAATCTTCTGAAGGAACTGAAGTAGAGTGATTTTCCGGAGCGGGTCTTGAGGACATCCATCCATGGGCGGACGAAGGCAGGGGCGGGAGCACGCGCTGCAGATGCTGTTTCAATGGGACCTGTCCAAGGCGTCGTTCAGCGACGTCCGCAGGACCTTCTGGACCCTGAACCGGGATTCCGAGTCTGATACCCGAGCCTTCGCCGACCATCTCGCCGGCGGCACCGTCCGCCATATCGCTCAGATAGACGTCCTGCTGGCCCGCCACGCCGACCATTGGCGCCTTCCCCGCATGGCCGCCGTCGACAGGAATGTCCTGCGGCTGGCCACCTTCGAGTTGTTGTACGAAACCCAAACCCCCAGGGTGGTCGCCATCAATGAGGCCCTGGAGATTGCCCGCCGGTTCAGCACCTCGGAGGCTATCCAATTCGTGAACGGCATCCTGGACAGTATCCACAAGGAAGTGGCAACCGAGGGGGGCAGCGAGCCTTGAGCCCATCCAAGACCGAGCAGACTCTTGTCGCTCAACGATACGCCAAGCTGGAAAAGATCAAGGCTCTGGGCTGCCCCGTCTACCCGAACGCCTATTCCTCCACCCATTCCCTGCTTCAAGTCCTCGACCAGCACCGGGATTCTTCCAAGGAAAAGCTGGCATCCCGGCCCGTCACCGTGCGCCTTTGCGGCCGGGTGGTGGCCATTCGCGGCAAGGGGAAGGCCGGTTTCCTGAACCTGTCGGACGGTGAGCACCGCTTGCAGGTTTACGTTCGCCGGGACGGCGTAGGCGAACGTCTCTTCGGGCTCTATCGACTCCTGGATGTCGGAGACTTCCTGGGCGTCGAGGGATTTCTGTTCCGAACCCGGACCGGCGAGCTCACCGTTCATGCCACCGGCCTGGAATTTCTGGCCAAGTCTCTGCTGCCGCTGCCGGAGAAGTGGCATGGGCTCACCGACATCGAAATCCGCTATCGGCAGCGCTACCTGGACCTCATCGCCAATTCGGGCGTGCGTGAAGTCTTTGTCACACGCAGCCGAATTATCCGGGGTATTCGAGACTATCTGGATGAGCGGGGATATGTCGAAGTGGAAACGCCCATGATGCAGCCGGTTGCCGGTGGGGCCACCGCGCGGCCCTTCCGCACCTTTCACAACACGCTCGGCATGCCGCTCTATCTCAGAGTGGCGCCGGAACTCTACCTGAAGCGACTGATCGTGGGGCAACTGGAACGGGTCTACGAGATCAACCGCAATTTTCGCAACGAGGGAATTTCAACCCAGCACAACCCTGAATTCACCATGCTGGAGTTCTACCAGTCCTACAGCGACTATCGCGAGCTGATGGATCTGACCGAGGACCTGTTGAAGCGGTTGGCCCACGAGATTCTGGGAAGTCCGGAATTCGAATTCAATGGAGTTCGGATATCCCTGCAAACCTGGGCGCGCTACTCCATGAAGGAATCCATCCGGAAGTTCTGGCCCGGCGATGCCGTGCCCGCTCCTCGGTCCGAGGAACTGGAATCGCTCGCGGACCTGGCCCGGGTGTGTCAGAGCTGGAACGACTATGCAGGTTCCCGTGGATTCGACCCGGTGCACTGCAAGCCCGGGGATTCGAGAGGCCTGGCGTGGGCGGCCCTGTTCGATGCGGTGGTGGAAAGGCACCTGATTCAGCCGACCATCATCTACGACTATCCCCTCGAGCTTTCCCCCCTCAGCAAGACCAAGCCCGAGGACCCCTCGCTGGTGGAACGCTTCGAGCTCTACATCGGAGGGATGGAAATCGCCAACGCCTACAGCGAGCTCAACGATCCCGAGGAGCAGAAGCGGCGTTTCCAGGCTCAGGCGGTCGAACGCGACAAGGGAGACGAGGAGGCCCACCGGATGGATGAGGACTACATCAGGGCCCTTCGTTACGGGATGCCTCCCACCGCCGGGGAGGGGATCGGCATCGATCGGCTCACCATGCTCTTTACCAATTCGGATTCCATCCGGGACGTCATCCTCTTTCCCCTGTTGCGTCCGGAAAAGAAGCGCCAATGAAGACCTTTGAGCCTTTTGCAAAATTCGTCGTTTAGCGCCGGGGACGTTGTTGAATTACTGGAATAACTGGTGAAGAGCGCATAGGAGACGTGATTGAATCCAAGCACTTCAGGAAAGGCCGATCGAAGTTATTCCAGTAATTCAACAACGTCCCCTATTC
>JAPOZE010000057.1 GCA_026706225.1 Acidobacteriota bacterium | reverse complement strand
ACGTCACGACCGACACCCCCAGGGAGCGACCCGATGGGATTCGGTCCAGGCCAGCGCCCGGGAAGCAACCTGGCGGGCTCCCAGGGAGGTGGCCAGCGAATCGATGCCCGGCAGAGTCACCAGCCGCCCGGTCTCGACCGACCGGTATAGCGAGTCGGCACCCTCGGTCTCCACCGCACAGACCGGAACCTCCTGCCAGCCTGCCTGGCGCATTCCCTCCAGCACGCCGCACAGCAAGCCGCCGCCGCCGACCGCCAGCACCACCAGGTCCGGCTTCACCCCGGCCTCCCCGACTTCACGCACCAGGCTGGCATGGCCGTCCCAGATCCTGGGATCGTCAAAGGGATGGATGTAGGCGGCCTCCTGCCGGCGGGCCAAGTCCAGCGCCAACGCATGGGAGTCGTCCCAGGCGGCGCCCTTCTGGACGACGGCGGCTCCTTCACCGCGGAGCCGCTCCAGCATGAGGACGGAGGTCGTCTCGGGAACCACCACCGTGACCGGCAGGCCCAGCCGGCGGCCGGCGTAGGCTACGGCGTAGCCGGCGTTGCCCCCGGATGAGGCCACCAGGGCCCGGGCCCCTTCCGACAGAGCCGACTGGCAGGCGTGACCCACGCCCCGGATCTTGAAGGACCCGGTGGGCTGCAACGCCTCCAGCTTGAGCCAGACCCGGGCGCCCAGCCTTGCGCTGAGGGGCCGGGACTCCCACAGGGGTGTTTGTAGATGGAGCGGCTTCATCGGGATTGCCTCCCGGGAATGAAGGGCAGAATGAGGTGAGACGGCCGGCCGGCGTCCAGGTAGACCGTATTGCAGGCCTCCTTGGAGCGGGTGTGCCTTCCCATGGGCTCGCCGGTGTTGGGGTTGACGTCGAAGCGTGGGAAATTGCTGCTGGAAACGTCCACCCGGATCCGATGGCCGGCCTTGAAGCGGTTGCTGGTCGGCGGCAGGTCGATCTCGATGGCATAGACCTCGCCGGGCCGCATGAGCTCTTCCTTCTCGAATCCATTGCGGTACCGGACCCGGAGGATTCCGTCCACCAGGTTCAGATCGTAGCCCTCCGGATAGTCCGGATTGGGAGGATAGACGTCCAGGAGCTTGACGGTAAAGTCGGTATCCGGAGCGCTGGAGGAAATCCAGAGCTTGGCGCTGATGTGCCCGGTCAACTCGAGTTCCTCCTGCAGGGGAGGCGTCTGAAAGACCAGCACGTCCGCCCGCTGCGACAGGCGAGGGAACGGAGGCCGGCAGGCAAACAGCCCCGGTTGCTCCTTCTGGTCGGCGGCTCCTTCGGTCACCAGGCTGCGCATCCGGGCCCGGGTGGGAATGAACCCGGACCAGGGGGACTGCGCCAGCTCGCCCAGGGGAGCCAGCTCGAAGATGCTGGTCATGGCCCCGGCAATGGTGGGCACGGGATGGGAGGGATCGAAGGTGAAGCCGGCGGGCGCCTCGCCCGGCGGCGGCGGGGAGGGACTCAGCCCTCCGCCGCTGCGCAGGTAGTAGGCGCGGTAGCGCGTGCGGGCCAGCGGCCACTCGTTCTCGGAGCGCCATTCCCCTCCATGGCTCAACCTCCCCGCATCGGTCTTGCGGCCGCTGCCTCCGCCCATTCTGAAGAGACGCACCGGGGGACTCGGGTCCGGCGGAGCGGGCGGGTCCTTCAGCCGGCCTTCGAACCAGCAGAGCCGTTCCCGGTTGTAGCGGTCGCGTCCCCAGGCCGCCTCGGAGCCGAAATCGACCTCTCCCGCAAAGGAATACCCGGCCCGCATGCCCCCGTGAGTCCAGGGACCCATGACCAGCCGTTGCGGCGACCGGTTCTGCCGGGCCATGGCCGCGTAGTAACGGGTGGTGGCGATGGCGAAGGGATCGTACCAGCCACCGCTGTAGGTGCCCGGGATGTCGGCATGGCGCTGGAAGTGCGGCTCGAAATCGTTGCTTTCCAGCCGCCAGAACTCGTCGTATGCCCCCCGGCGATAGTAGTCCAACAGGGTCTTCTCCAGGTTGGGAACCGCCGCCAGCGGGGTCTCTCCCGGCCGGAACGGCGTCCGGCGGACCCAGTCCCCCATCCGCTCCATCCCCTGCAGCACCCGCTGCCGGGCCGGGGGGTCGTCCCGGATCTCCTGGGCGTCATAGGCATGCAGGAAGAGGGCCCCGAACATGTGGAGCTGCATGGCTCCGCCCCAGCGCACCTGGTGGGCATAGCTGTTGGTGGGGCAGACGTCGGGCCAGATGGCCGCGAGGTGGGGCGGGCGGTAGAGGGCCATGTGGGTCTGGACCAGGCCCAGATGGGAGCTGCCCATGGCGCCCACCCGGCCGTTCGACCAGGGCTGGGCGGCGATCCACTCCACCGTGTCGAAGCCGTCGGTGCCGGCCGTCTGGTTGACGGTGTGGAAATACTGGCCCATTCCCTCGGATCGGTGCCGGCCGCGCAGGTCCTGCAGCACCAGCACGTACCCCCTGGGGGTGAAGCAGTCGGCCACCTCGTCGATGAGCCATTCCGCCTGCTTGTCGTAGGAGGTTCGCACCAGCAGGGCCGGAAAGGGACCCGGCAGCACCTCTCCCGCGCGGGCCGGGCGGTAGATGTCGGTTGCCAGGCGCACCCCGTCCCGCATGGGGATCATCAGATCCTTGAATACGGCCACCTGAAATGGTTCGGGAGATCCCATCAGCGGGGCGCCCGGTTTCGCAGAATCAGGTTGTCGTGGCTGTCCACCTCGGCCCGGCAACCCGGATGGATGACCGTGGTGGAGTCCAGCTCCACCACCACGGCGGGCCCCTCGATCCGGTGTCCCGGCTCCAGCCGGTAGCGGTCATAGAGGGGACAGGGGACATAGCCGCCGCTCTCGGCGAAATAGACGGAGGGGGTGGCCTTGAGGGCCGAGGACAGCTCTCGCCCGGAGGCCTTCCGTTGCCGCAGTCCGGGCTTTCGGATGCGGCCGACGGCCGCCAGCCGCAGGTTGACCAGCTCGACCGGCTCCTCCGGCGCGCTGAATCCATTGGCCCGGTCGTGCTCCCGGTGAAACTGCTCGGCCGCCTGCTGAACGGTGGAGGCATCGACCCGGTTCTCCGCCCAGGGAACACTCAGTTCGTAGCTCTGTCCCACGTAGCGCAGGTCCGCCTGCCACTGGCAGCCGATGTCCCGGGCCGGCACTCCTTCCCTGTCGAGGGTCTCTCTTCCCTGAGCCTCCATCCTGCGATAGGTCCCTTCCACGGCGGCAAGGTCGAGCCGGTCCAGCCGCTGAATCAGAGTAGTGGTAAACTCGTGCTTGAGATCGGTGACCAGCAGCCCCAGCGCCGAGGTGGTCCCCGGACTGGGGGGGACGATGGTGGTGGGCATCTCCATCTCGGCGGCCAGCCGGTTGGCATGCACCGGACCGGCCCCGCCGAAGGCCACCAGGGCGAACCGCCGGGGGTCGTAGCCCCGCTGAACCGAAACCAGCCGCAGGGCGTTCACCATGGCCGCATTGGCGATCTCCACGATGCCGTGGGCGGCCTCCACCACTCCCATTCCCAGGGCATCGGCGCATCGTTCCCGGATGGCCCGGCGCGCCGCCTCCACGTCCAGGGTGAGCCGGCCTCCCAGGAAATGGTCCGGCTGCAGGCGGCCCAGAACCAGGTTGGCATCGGTAACGGTGGGCTCGCCGCCCCCCTGCCCGTAACAGACGGGACCGGGTTCGGCTCCGGCGCTTCGGGGCCCCACCCGGAGGATTCCGCCCGAGTCCACCCAGGCGATGGACCCGCCGCCGGCTCCAATCTCCACCAGGTCGATCACCGGGGTGCGGATGGGATAGCCGGACCCCCTCTGGGCGCCGGTTCCGGCCTGAGCCGAGGAGCCCACTTCGTAGTCCTTGGTGATCCTGGGAGTCCCGTCCCGGATCAGTCCCACCTTGGCGGTGGTTCCCCCCATGTCGAAGGAGATGAGGTCGGAAAAGCCTAGCTCCTTCCCCAGGTAGGCTGCCGAGATGACTCCGGCGGCAGGCCCGGACTCCACCATGAACACCGGCCGGCGCCGTCCTTCGGCAAAGGTGAAGACCCCGCCGCTGCTCTGCATCAGGAGCAGCTCGGCCTCCAGTCCTTCCTGGCGCAGTTGACTCTCGATGCGCTGCAGGTAGCGGGCCACCACCGGCTGGATGGCGGCATTGATGACGGTGGTGCTGGCCCGGAAGTACTCGCGGAACTCGGGAGCCACCTCGCTGGAGAGGGAGAGCGGGACCCGCGGCAGGGCCTGCCGCAGAATCCGGCCCACCCGCTGCTCGTGTTCCGGGTTGGCGTAGGCGTGAAGCAGGCAGACGGCAATCGATTCCACCCCCTCCTCCGCCAGGCGAGCGGCCACCCGGGCCACGGCCGACTCGTCCAGGGGCGTCACCACCCGACCCCGGGCATCCAGGCGCTCGGGGACC
>JAPOZE010000065.1 GCA_026706225.1 Acidobacteriota bacterium | reverse complement strand
GAGCCTGAAGGGCTTGCAGGGTGAAGCGAATCCGGGTGGCGGCCCGCTCCGCGACCTGGTTCAGGGTCTTTCGTCTTTGGGTCACCAGGTGGCGCAGGTTGAAGCGTTCCAGACGCTCCGCTGTCAGCCGCCAGACCTCCCGACGAGTCTGCAGGTAGTTCCGAGGCCACGCACTGAGACGAAAACCCATCTCGTCCAACCACTGTCGCTGCGAACGGATGCGGCCCTGCGCCGACTCGAAGGCACGGTTGGCCGACAACTCCAGCACCCGGTTGCGCAATTGACTGAGCCGGAGCTGCAAGGTCCGCTGCAGCCGATCTCGATAATGGCTTAACCGGGTGGTCAGTTCTTCCCGTGTCGCAGCCACCATCTCGGCTGCGCTGGTCGGAGTCGAGGCCCGAACGTCGGCGACGAAATCGGAGATGGTGAAGTCGACCTGGTGACCCACCGCCGAGATTACGGGAACCCTGGAGACCGAGATGGCTCTGGCGACCGGCTCCTGGTTGAAGGCCCACAGGTCTTCCATCGATCCACCGCCGCGGCCGACAATAATGAGGTCTACGTCGGGAATGCCGTTGAGGGTGTGGATGCCGGCGGCAATTTCCTCCGCGGCTCCCTCGCCCTGGACCCTGGCCGGGAACAGCAGCGCGGGGATCGATTGGCGACTGCGGTTCAAGGTCCGCAGAATGTCGTGAATTGCGGCTCCGGTCGGCGAGGTCACGATTCCGACGGTTCGAGGAAGAATCGGCAAGGGTTTCTTGCGGGCTTCGTCAAACAGGCCCTCGGCCTCGAGCTTGGCTTTCAGTCGATCGAAGGCGATCTGCAGGGCGCCGATCCCTCTGGGTTCAATGGATTCGGCATAGAGGGAATATTCGCCACGGAGCTCATAGACCCCCAGGCTTCCTCGGACCAGGACCTGGTCTCCGTCTTCGAATCGTTGACGAAGGTGCCGGGCTTTGCCTCGGAAGCAGACACATTTCAACTGGGCTCGAGCGTCCTTCAGTGCGAAGTAGATGTGTCCGGCGTTTGAGACCGTCCAGTTCGAGATCTCTCCCTCGACCAGCACACCCTGAAATTCCCCCTCCAGCAGCGATCTCACCTCGGCGGTGATTTCGGAGACCCCATAGACTCGTTGAGAGGGGAAGGAAACCATGCGTTCCGGGGCCGCCTCGGCAGTCGCCAAAGGGGGGAGCTACCGTCGGAAGAAGAAAGACAGAATCAGGGTCAGGAGAATGCTGAGCACGATGGAGGTGGTCAACGGGAGATAGAAGGTAAAGGTGTCTCGCTTGAAGACCAAGTCTCCGGGAAGCCGGCCCAACTTCAAGAACGACAAGTGGCCGGCAAAATTCAGTATCAGGCCTATCGCCAGAAAAACCAGTCCCAGGGCAATGAAGAATTTAGCCATGTGACCCTTGCTAGTCCGGCAACTCCGAATCGCTGAAGAAGTACTGGATCTCCCTGCGGGCATTCTCATCGCTGTCGGATCCGTGGACGACGTTCTTTTCGATGGAGGTGGCGTAGAGCTTCCGCAGGGTTCCTTCTGCAGCCTGCCTGGGATCGGTGGCTCCCATCAGCTCCCGCAGGCGAACCACCGCATCGGGAGCTTCAAGGACAACCACCACCACGGCGCCGGAGCTCATGTAGCGAACCAGGTCCTGAAAGAAGCCTCGTTCGCGGTGCACCGCGTAGAATCCCGCGGCCTGCCGCGGACTCAAGCGCACCATCTTGAGAGCCTTGATCCGGAATTCCTTCTCCTCGAACCGTTTCAGAATGTCCCCGACGTTGCCCTGGGCTACGCCGTCCGGCTTGATGATTGACAGGGTGCGTTGCGGACTCAAGGGAAAGCCTCCACATTGTCTGAGACGGAACACCGGGGGCGCGCCCCAACAAGCTTATGTCGGCAGAATCCGGGCTGTCGTTTCGCCGATGTCGGCAGGACTCCGGGCCACGTGGAGTCCGCACTGCTCCATCAGGCGGATCTTCTCCTCTGCCGTACCCTGGCCCCCGCTGATGATGGCCCCCGCATGCCCCATGCGCCTGCCGGGGGGAGCTGTCTGACCCGCGATGAATCCCACAACCGGTTTGGAAAGATGGGAGTGAACGTACTGTGCGGCGGCTTCCTCGGCCGTGCCTCCAATCTCACCGATCAGCACGATGGCTTCCGTTTCCGGATCATCCTTGAAGAGGCGGAGGGCGTCCACGAAGGAGGTTCCGATGATCGGATCGCCCCCGATGCCGATACAGGTCGATTGACCGATGCCCCGCGAGCTCAACTGCTGCACGGCTTCATAGGTCAGGGTGCCGCTTCGGGAGATCACCCCGACCGTGCCCTCCCGGTGGATGGCTCCGGGCATGATCCCGATCTTGCATTTGCCCGGAGAAATGATCCCCGGGCAGTTGGGTCCGATCAGTCGGGAATTCTTTCCGGCCATGAACTGTCGAACCCGGATCATGTCGAGCGTGGGAATCCCTTCGGTGATGCAGACCACCAGGTCGACCCCGGCATCTACCGCCTCCATGACGGCATCCGCAGCCACGGCGGGAGGGACGAAGATCACCGAGGCGTTGCCGCCGGTCTCCCGGCAGGCCTGTTGCATGCTGTTGAAAACGGGAATCCCTTCACGAACGGACCCGCCCTTGCCCGGGGTGACTCCCCCGACGACCCGGGTCCCGTAGCGGATGCACTGGAGAGCATGGAAGGTCCCCTCGCGTCCGGTAACGCCCTGTACGACAAGCCGTGTGTCCTGGTCGACCAGAATGCTCACGCCATTGACCTCGTGAAAAGTGAATAGTGGCTAGTGATTAGTGGATAGTTAATTTATCGACCCGTTAAGCAACTGAAACAAACCTGATTCACTCTCGTATGATCCGCACGGCTGGGCGGGGGGCCGCTAACCACTAACCACTGACCACTGACCACTGACCACTGGCCGGGTTCACCGGCCCGATGCCAATCGAACCACCTTCTCGGCTGCATCCTGCATGCCCGAGGCCACGGTCAGGCTGAGTCCGGATGCCTCCAGTATTTCCTTGCCCTGTTCCAGATTGGTGCCTTCCAACCGGACCACGATGGGCACTTCCAGCTTCATGGACTTGGCGGCGTCCACCACGCCCCGGGCCACGATGTCGCACCGCATGATGCCGCCGAAGATATTGATCAGAACAGCCTTGACGTTGGAATCGGTGAGAATGATGCCAAAGGCGTTCCGGACCTGTTCGGCGGTAGCTCCGCCGCCGACATCCAGGAAGTTGGCGGGAGATCCCCCGGCCAACTTGATGATGTCCATGGTGGCCATGGCCAGCCCGGCCCCGTTGACCATGCAACCCACGTTGCCGTCCAACTTGATGTAGTTCAGTCCATGCTTGCCGGCTTCGACTTCCAGGGGGTCTTCTTCGTCGGTATCCCGGAGCTCTCGGATGCCGGGGTGCCGGTAGAGCGCATTGTCGTCGAAGTTGATCTTGGCATCCAGGGCATAGAGATCCCCGTCTTCGGTCAGGAGCAAGGGATTGATCTCGGCCAGGGAGGCGTCGGTGGCTTCGAATGCCCGGTAAAGAGAGAGCATGAACCGAACCGCGGCAGGGGCCAGCTTCGCAGGCAGGTCCAGGCCAAAAGCCAGCTTTCGGGCTTGGAAGGGGGTCAGTCCCAGACCCGGCTCCAACGCTTCCTTGAGGATCAACTCCGGGTTTTCCGCCGCAACCCTTTCAATTTCGACTCCGCCTTCCCGGCTGGCCATGAAGACCACTTTGCCGGCATCCCGATCGATGGCGATCCCGAGGTAATACTCCCTTTGGATCTTGAGGCCCTCCTCGACCAGAACCCGCTTTACGGTTTGCCCCTCGGGTCCGGTCTGATGAGTGACCAACTGCATTCCCAGTATCGAATCGGCGACCTCCCGGGCCTCTTCCGGAGAACGGGCCAGACGGACCCCTCCGCCCTTCCCGCGTCCACCGGCGTGAATTTGAGCCTTGACCACTACCAGTCCGCCCAGCTCACCGGCGATTTCCCGGGCTTTCTCACTGGTGTCGGCCACCTCTCCCCGCGGCACGGGAACTCCGTGGTCGCTAAGGATTGCCTTGGCCTGGAATTCGTGAATCTTCATGGTGAAATGTCCGGGGGCAGGGGTCGAACGGGATTGCCGAGCCGCCCTCGGAAGCGCCCAAGTATATCGGAAGCAGCCGCCATTTCAAACACGGGTGGTGCCTGGCCCTGACGACGGCGCGGATCATATGAGGGAGAAACAGGGGCCTCTTACGAACCTCGGAGGATGGGCCCCCCACCGGCTCGACGGCCGGCTGGATCTCCTATGTGGCGATCTCGCCGGTTCCGTCCCCCCCACCGGTTCGACTGCGGGCGGAGCCCTGGTCTCACCGACTCCCCCTCCAGGGGGGAGTG
>JAPOZE010000184.1 GCA_026706225.1 Acidobacteriota bacterium | reverse complement strand
CTGGGAACAGTGTACTAGGTTGGGCTGCATCCGCCTGGAAAATTGAGGAGGCCCCGGGGGGGGGGTTGGCCCCTTCGGCCCCTGTAGAATGGGGGCCTGCCAGAATCCGGTTGACCCGGGCGGCGGAAGGAAGCAATCTTTGGAGCACCACCCCAACCATAGGAGAAGGCAAATGAACAGACCCAAAGGACAGCGGCAGGAAAGGTCGAGACCGTTGATGTTACTGGTCGGCTTCATGTGGTGCGTAGGGACGGTTACGGCGAGCGGCGATCCGCAGCGTTTCGACTACAAGGTGCTGGCCACCAACAGGACTTCCACCATGGAGAAGGAGATGAACCGGGCCGCGGCACTGGGCTTCCGGCTGGCTGCCGTCATGGGGGGAGAAACCTCATTCGGAGGTTCCGAAGTCGTGGTCATCATGCAGAAGGGACGACAGGGCGCGTCCGGCAGCTATCAATACAGGCTGTTGGCCACCAACAGGACGTCCACCATGCAAAAGGAAATGAACCAGGCGGCCGGGGAGGGATTCGGGTATGCCGGGCAGACCGTCTTTGAAACGACCTTTGGCGGCAAGGAGACGGTGGTGATCATGGAGCGCCACGGAGACGGCGAAACCAGGTACGAGTACAAGCTGTTGGCTACCAACAGGACCTCCACCATGCAGAAGGAGTTGACTCAGGAGGGCGAGAACGGTTTCAAGCTGGCGGGAATGACGGTTTCCAGGACGACTTTCGGCGGAGAGGAGCTGGTGTCCATCCTGCAGCGCCCGGTAAGGTAGGAGGTGGCCGCGCAACAATCTGGCCCTTTCAGGGATATCATCGCCCCCAACGGCCCAGTCTACCTACCGACCCTGCGATACCGGTGGCCATGTGGTCACCTGCAATGCTCCCCCGTCAAACTGTAGCCACCCTTTCAAGCCCCCCACCCCTGACGCTGCCGCGATCGATAGCCGGAGACCTACCAAAGGGTGTAGCGGATGCGCACGCCGACCCGTCGCGGGGTGAGGACGTTGGCGAAGTAGCGTCGTGACCTGAAGCCCTCTTTGGTGCGGCCGATGAGGTCGGGGGTCTGGCGCACACCGGTGACGGCGTACTGGTCGAGCAGGTTGTCGGCATAGAACGTCAGCGTCCAGTCGTTCCTCGACAGCGACGCCGAAAGGTTGTGGAGATCGTAGGCCGGCAGCCTCTCGCCGCCGGCGCGCAACCCGATCCGGGTGAGCACGTCACTGACGTAGGTGTAGCCGTACCGCAACTGGAGCACGGTCTTGTCTCCGAGCAGCCTGGTGTGGCTGGCCAGCAGGCTGCCCTGATGTCGCAGCGCCCCCGACAGGCGGTCGCCCTTGAAGGCGTCGGCGCCACCGTCCAGCAAGCCGAGCGAGTCCTGGCTCAACTCGGCATGGGTGTAGGACCACGATCCGCGCAGGCGCAACCCGCTGGTCACACCGGCCGCCCCCGCGAACTCGACGCCGCGGCTCACGGCTCCGCCGCCGTTCAGCGTGATCGGCTGGGAGCTGAAAGGCGTTTCCCCCGCCACCTGAATGTCCTTCCAATCCACGTGGAACAGCGTGCCGCCGGCGCTGAACCGTCCGTCGCGCCAGGAGCGGCGCATCCCGGCCTCGTAGTTGGTGGTGGTATCGGGCCGGATCAGCGCCTGCTCCTCGTAGATGCAACCCGACTGCGGGGGGTCGTTGTCGGGATCCGCGTCGGTGAGAAGGGCGATCTCTTCGTCGGTGCACACCCGGAAGTTGTTGCCGCCGCCGATGCGGTACCCCTCCGAGCGGGTGAAGTAGGCGTTCGACTGCTCATTGACGCGGTAGCTCAGGCTCGCCTTGAACAGCATGCCGCGGTCGTTGGACTCGTAGTCGGTGAAGGGCGAATTGTAAATGGGCGTGTAGGGAAACTCGGTGAGACTGCCGGTCTTGATGCGGTAACTGAACCAGCGCCCGCCGACCGTCGCGCGCCACCGCTGACCCAGGTCCCGGGATATTTCCCCGAAAAGCGCCCTTTCTCCCACGGTGTTGTTCCCGAGCGAGTAGTACTCGACTGGCTCGGACGCTGGATTTCCGCCCAGGATCGGCGCTACGCCCGAGAATTCCGTCAGTCCGGGCGTATATTCGAAGCTCGTTCCGCTGCTGTCGTAGTTATTGAAGAATACGCCGCCGACCCAGCCCCAGGGCCCCTGGCCGGCCGAGACCAGGCGCGTCTCCCAGTTGAAGCGCTCCTCCCGCTCGCCCTCGCGCGTATAGGCGGCGAAGGAGCGAAACTGCGACGTCAGGTCGGTGACCGAGATCGCCGGGTCAATCGCCCGGGCTTCGGTCAGCGCCGGGAACTCGCCCGGCAGCAGTCCCGCGACGCCGAACGCCTGGATCAGCAGGTCGGTCTGGTCACGCTGCCCCTGCTCGCCGAAGCGCGAATAGCCGACCGCGGTGGTCAGTTCCGCCCCGCCCGGCGCCCAGGTCAGCTCCAGGCTCCAAAGTTGGTTCCTGCGGTCGTTCGGTTCCAGAAAGCGGTGCGCCGAGACATAGCGGCCGGTGTCGAACGACCGGGCGTGATTGACCTGCCGCGCGCCGACCTGCTGATCCTGCAGATGGAAGGCCGCCAGGGCCGACAGGTTGGGGGTCGGCTCCCACAACAGGGAGAGCCGGGCCGAGATCGTCTCCTCCGTGTTGGCGTCCGCTTCACGTCGCAGGTTCTCGGCCACGGCCTCCGGGTCGTTCAGGTCCGGTTCCGGTTCTGAGACGCCCGGCGTGCGCAGCAGGTAGTCGTAGTCGATGAAGCCCGGGTCGGCAAAGCGGTCGATGGACCCGCGCAGAGCCAGCTTGCGTGAAACCAGCGGCAGGTTGAAAGTGAGGCCGGCATCCGTGCCCGGGGCGCCGCCGTGAGCCAGCGCGAACAGATCGCCGCGCACCTCGAAGGCGCGCTGCTCCGTGTCCGGCCGGCGCGGCAGGTATCGCACCGCTCCCGCCAGGGTGCCGGCGCCGTAAAGCGTTCCCTGGGGACCCAGCAACACCTCCACCCGCTCGATGTCGTTGAGCCGGAGATCGACCGCCAGGGGAATGTCCCCAAGATAGGTGGCGACACCGTTGTTGTAGTTGTTGCCGCTGAACTCCGACCCGTTCAACGAGTCCGTGTTCAGACCGCGGGCGATGACCACGTTGCTTCCCCGCGCCCCCTGGTCCACCACCGTCAGGCCGGGCGTCCAGCGCGCCAGTTCCGTCAGGTTCCCGATGGCCCGTCGCTCGAGATCTTCGCCGGTCATGGCCGAAACGCTCATCGGCACCTGCTGCGTCGGCTCCTCGAAGCGGGTGGCCGTCACCACCACCGCTTCCTCGAATGGAGCCAGCCGCAGGGTTATGGCCGGCAGTTCCACCGGATGGGTCCCGACGGCGGCGCCCTCCACCCTCGCCGTGCCGAAGCCGATCCGAGAGACGGTCACCGTGTAGGTAACAGTCATTCATATTCCAACAATGTTTACCATCGTCCAGTAAAGTCTATTACTATATTGATTATAAGCATCTTATCTAAGTTTTGCTGCGGTCAGATTTGCTACGAACATCCCTTGCAATCTGTTGGCATCCTCAATATAATGAGGGAATGGAAACTGTAAAGAAACTCGCACCAGTCCGACCCAAAACAAAGCCCACCGGCCGCCACCCCAGCAACGCCCTTTCGGCTGCTTTCCTGCGCTCCGCTCCGCCCGGAAGACACGCCGACGGAAACGGATTGTACCTCTTCGTCCAGCCGACCGGAACCAGAAGCTGGATTCAACGCCTCGTCGTCCGTGGCCGTCGCCGTGAGCTCGGTCTGGGCAGCCTCGCCTTGGTCCCCCTGGCCGAGGCCCGGGAGAAGGCCTTGGCTAACCGCAAGCTCGCCCGTGAGGGCGGAGATCCCCTTGCCGAGAAACACCGCGCCGAGGGCATTCCCACCTTCGCCGAGGCTGCCATGCGGGTGCTGGAACAGAAGCGGGACGGCTGGCGCAACCCTATACTTTCCCGCAAGTGGATGTCGAGCCTGAGGCGGTTCGCCTTCCCGCGCATCGGCAAGATGCCGGTCTCCGAGGTCACGAGCGCCGATCTGCTTGAGATCCTCACCCCTATCTGGCACCGGAAGGCGCAGACCGCCCGACGGGTGCGCCAGCGCCTGCGGGCGGTCCTGGAATGGGCTATAGCCATGGAGTACAGGATTGACAACCCCTGTGACAGGATCGGTCCGGTCCTGGGCCCCCAACGTGACGTGGTGGAGCACATGCGGGCCTTGCCTCATCGGGAAGTGTCTGCTGCCATCCGGACGGTGCGGGCAGCGACGGCGGCGGAGGTGGACAAGCTGGCCTTCGAGTTCCTGGTGTTAACGGCGGCCAGGTGGAGCGAGGTGCGGTGGGCCGAGTGGAAGGAGATTGATCGGGACGCTGGTG
>JAPOZE010000702.1 GCA_026706225.1 Acidobacteriota bacterium | reverse complement strand
CATGGCCGCATCGGCGCCCCGGTTGGTCAGGGCCAGCTCGGAGGTGAAGTGGGAGGTGCGCTTCCCCATCGAGTCCAGTACCACCGGCACGAAGGTCGTCATCATGTCTGTGCCCGGCGCTCTCCCATAAAAACCCGACCCGACGATAATGTTGACTGGGATAATGACACCGTCCGTCCTTAGGACTTGGCCGATGAACTCGCGGGCGTAGCCCACCTTGGGAATGTCGGCGCTGTCGGTGTCATCGGTGGGATCGTCGAAGTAATACTCCACGAAGCCGCCGTCCGGGCTGCTTTTGGCCGCCTCGATGACCTGCGGCAGAATGAGCTCTCCGGTCACGGCGTCTCGGACGGTCGCCACCCAGGGCCGCAGCTCGAATCTGTCGGGAAATGCCGCGTGTAACAGAATGGTGTTGCTAACACGATCCAGAATGTAGAGGTACACGGAACCGTGCCTCCAGGGCCCGTTCTCATCCCGCAAGGCCACCTTTGCTTGCAAGAAATCACCGCCCTGCTGTTGTCTGAGTTCGATATAGTAATTCCCTGCTTGCGTGACAAAGGCCTTCAAGCTGTCTCGGTCCACCACGTCCATGGCGGTCACGGTCGGATTGCCGTAGTCGATCTCTTCTGTAGCGACGTGGGATTCATCGATATCGAATCCGGCGAGGAGCACGACCGGCACCCCCAAGTTGGCCGAATTAAATGCAGCGGCATGGCCGGCGGCCCCTGGAAAACCCGGCCTCAGGCCTGGAATAGGGGTCGTCGCATCGAAGGGTCCATCCGGTTCTAGCGCAAGCGTCTGCTTGGCAGCGTCGAAAGCCATGCTTAGGATGTCCGGATCGGGAGACAACAAGTCAGCCAGAACACTTCGTTCGACTCCCAGAGAAAAAAGGATCGTTTGATAAATTGCGGGATCGAGTCGCCTGCCCGAAAATCTCATTGCCGTGGCGTGCCAAATCACCCTGCTGCCAGGACTCACCAACACAAGGAAAGTGGAGCCGGAACGGTAGGCACTCCCCTCCTGCCTGATAAGGCATCCAAGGTAGGTCTGCTTCGCCAGGGATGGTGCGTCTGAGTTCTGGGACAGCCCACTATATTGATCTCTCACGGCCACCAGGAAGTCCTTCAGGGTGGCGCTGCCGTCTTCCACCTGCTGTGCCGTCACACTAGGTGGCGGAGGAGCGGTCACGCCGTCAGGGAGCACGCATTCTCCCTGAGACTGCGCCACCGCGGGGCGCGCCCCGGAAAAGAGGCTGGCCACAACCAGACTGCACGCCAATAGAACAACTGGAGATGGGGATCTCATGTTAATCGCTCCTTTACTCCTTCGCGGGGATATAGGCCCCGTCGCCGGTTCGTTGACCCGGAGTTCCGCCGTCGTTGACCACTCCGTAAGCCAGGAAGGGGTTGGCGCCCGAGAGCCTGCGGATCCGAACGTAGCCCTGGGTGGTTCCCGGGGAGTGCTTCAGCACCTGGTCGATCTGCCTGAAACCCTTGGCCGGAACGACCAGCTTGTCTTCCTCCTCCATGGTAACGGTCTTGCTCAGCATGGCCGTCTCCCCGTCGTAGATGTCGATCTCGAAGACGATGTCCCGGTCGTCGACCTCTCCGGTGTTGATCAGGGCCAGGTTGCTGCGGTTCTCCTCGTTCTGCTGCAACCCGTCCACCCAGGCGCTTTGGGTGAATCCCTGGCCCCGGGGCACCGCCGTGTAGAAGACGCCGTACTGCCCCTTGCTGGGGTCCTGCATGTCCGCCTGGGCCACCACCCGGGCTCCGATCACCACCCCGCTCAGGTCTCCCCCGACCGCACTGGCCATCAGGGGCACCATCAGGTCCATGGGCACGTTGAGTCCCAGGTTCTGGCGGGCGTAAGCCAGCGCATGGGGAATGATCAGTTGCTGACCGGGGAGCATCGGCAAAGGACCGAAACCGGCCGTGTTGTCCGGCGTCTCGATTCTTTCGTGGGTGACGCTGAACATCACCGACTTCGGCTGGGCCGAGAAGTTGGTCAGCGTCAGTTCGGTGGCGAAGGTTCCGCTCTCCACCAAGGCCGGCAGGGTCTGACCCATGGCTCCCTCCAGCGAGGCGGCGCTGACCGGAAAGACAAAGGAGCCGTCCGAGTTGGCGTTGTCGTTGATGACGCCGTAGGCGTAGAAGGGCGCCGTTCCCTCCACCCGCTCCACCTTGACGTAGCCCCCAAACCTGGGATGGGCCTTGCCGGCTTCCATCAGCACGGCGTTGTGCTGGTGGAACTCTCCCGGTTCCAGCGTATCTTCGTGCAGCATTTCGCCGCTGGGATCGGTCGGATTGCCGGAATACACCGTGACCCTCACCTTGATGGGGCCTGCATCCGGCCCTCCCATGTTCTGGACAGCCACGTTGGAGCGGTCCTGCGGGTTGTCGCGCAGCCCGCACAGGTAGACGACTTCCTCGTGGAATCCCATATCCTCCGGAACCCCCGGGTAGGCCAGCCCGGCCCGCCCTTCGGGAACGGCCGTGGGGGTGGTGGTGCGGACCACCGCGCTCACGTCGGACGAACCCGAGACATCCACCCGCAAGGTCCCGACCCGCTTGCCGGTTTCGGAAATGGGAACCTCCAGCCCCCTGAGATAGTCGATGGCGTTGGGCCGGATCATCTGCTGGAGAGGCCCGAGCATGTCGGTGGCGGTGCCGCTGCCCCCGCCCTTGCCGGCGGTGTAGGTGAAGTTGAGCATGGCCGCCTCGGATCCCCGGTTGGTGAGGGTCAGCTCCGAAGTGAAGTGGGAGTTGCTCTTCCCCCTCGAGTCCAGCACCACCGGGACGAACTGGGTCATGGTGCCCGCCGGGCCTGTTCCCGTATAGAAGCCGGAGCCAAAGATAAAGGGCAGGGGGAAACCCGGATAGGTGTGCTGGCGCACAAAGGCGGTCTTGGGAATCTCGGCGCTGTCGGAATCATCGGCGGGATCGTCGAAATGATACTCCACGAAGGCGCCCTCCGGGTCTGATTGGGCCGCCTCGATGACTTGGGGGAAAATGGGTTCTCCGGTAACGGCATCGATGTATCTGCCTCTGGCGACCACGAACTCGAACTGATGGGGAAAGGCCCCGTGAAACCAGACGTAGCCGGTAGCATCCAGGGTAAAGAGGTAGACCGAACCCTTTCTCCAGGGCCCCATTTCGTCCCTGAAAACAGCCCTGGACTTGGTAAGGGCGCCAATGCCTCCCGTCGCCAGGAGATTGCCAAAGTGTTCGATAGCCCCGTTCACGAAGGCCTTGAGAGTTTCCCGGTCCACCACCTCACCGGCGGTCACCTCCGGGGCTTCGGCGGGATCGAAGACTTCGTGCACCAGGTGAGTTTCCTGGAGATCCAGGCCGGCGGTCATGATTAACGGGAAGGGTATGCCACCGAAATCGACATGCATTCCGACGGCGTAACCCCCCAACTCCTCCGGCAAAGCCCCGCCGTCCGGATTAGTGAACATTTGTGTCGCCGGATCGAAGCCGGTCGCAGCGGCTACGGCCATGAAGACGTCCTCGCGGACTTTCCTCCCTCCGAAGGCCATGTTTCCCGCGTGAATTTCCACTCTGCCCCCAGCCAGGAAAGTCAGCGAAGTGATGTAGATGGAACCGGACTTCCAGTCTCCACCCTCCTGCTTGAAATGACAAATGGCATAGGCCAAGGCGGCCTGGTCCAGACCCTCGCCGTAGTCTCTTGCCGCCAGAGCAAACATCTTCAGGTTCTCGGGGGTTGGGTCGGCTGCTACATCGGAGGCCGTGATGCTGGGGGTGGGGGCCTCCGCTATCCCTTCCGGTCGGAAGCAGCCCTCCTCCGCCTGCGCCGCGGCCGGACGTACCTGGAAAAGAAGCCCGGTCAGGACCAGGCTGCACCCCAAGAGATACATCAATGTCTTGGATCTCATGTCGACGGCTCCTCGCGTGAGGTTTGCCGCAGCCCTGGGCGCCTACTCCCTGGCGGGGATATAGGCGCCGTCACCGGTTCTCTGGCCCGGGGCCCCGCCGTCGTTGACCACGCCGTAAGCCAGGAAGGGATTGGCGCTGGTTCCGGGTACCTTGCGGATCTCGATATAGCCCTGGGTGGTTCCCGGGGAGTGCTTCAGCACCTGGTCGATCTGCCTGAAACCCTTGGCCGGAACGACCAGCTTGTCTTCCTCCTCCATGGTAACGGTCTTGCTCAGCATGGCCGTCTCCCCGTCGTAGATGTCGATCTCGAAGACGATGTCCCGGTCGTCGACCTCTCCGGTGTTGATCAGGGCCAGGTTGCTGCGGTTCTCCTCGTTCTGCTGCAACCCGTCCACCCAGGCGCTGGTGGTGAATCCCTGCCCTTGCGCCACCGCCGTGAAGAAGACACCGTACTGCCCCTTGGTCATATCTTCCCGATCCGCCTGGGCCACCACCCGGGCTCCGATCACCACCCCGCTCAGGTCTCCCGAGA
>JAPOZE010000054.1 GCA_026706225.1 Acidobacteriota bacterium | reverse complement strand
GGTATGCTGACCTTTCCCTTTGCCCTTTTGCTCTTCCAGGTGGCCCGTTTTGTACCCGTGGTCCGTTTTTTTTTCGAGTTGGATTCCCCCTACCTGGCTCCGGTGCCATTCCGCGGAAGACGCAATGAGCCGGCTTTTGTGGTCGAGACGGCCAAATTACTGGCAGAGGTCAAGCAGGTCAGCCTGGATACAGTCGCCAGGTGTACCACGGAGAACTACCAGCGGTTGTTCCACCCGGCTCGCGAGACATCGCAATGACCGCCCGGAGCCCGGGCGCCGGTCCAACCGCGGTTTGTCCAAATCGATAACCGGAAGGGTTTGAGTGCAGCCTCGAGAGATTTTCCATCTGGTCCAAGACGAATTGCGGCAGGTCGAGGGGGAGTTTGCGCGCCAGCGCCATTCTCCGATCGGCACCATCGACGAGATCGGCAAATACCTGCAGGAAGGCGGCGGGAAACGCATCCGTCCCAGCCTGCTGCTGCTCTGCACCAAGCTCTGCGGCCAGGTCAACCCGTCGGCCATCAAGCTGGCTGCCGTGGTCGAGTTCATTCATACCGCCACCCTGATCCATGACGACATCATCGATGGCGCCAGCGTCCGGCGCGGGCGCTCCAGCGCCAACCACAAGTGGGGCAATCAAATCACGGTGCTGGTGGGCGACTGGCTCTACATGCAGTCCTTTTACGTGGCGCTGCAGGAACGCAACTTTCGTATTCTGGACATCCTGATCGACCTGACCCAGCGAATGGTGGAGGGGGAATTGATTCAGCTCTCCCTGGACGGCAGTCCCAAGGTCAGCGAGCTGCAGGTGCTGGATATCGCCCGGCGGAAGACGGCTCACCTGTTTTCCGGCTGCGCCAGGATCGGAGGGTTGCTGGGTCGAGTGAGCGATGAACAGGAACGGGCGCTGGGTGAGTACGGCCTCAGCCTGGGACTGGTCTTCCAGGTCACTGACGACATCCTCGACTTGAGCTCTTCCCAACGGGTTCTGGGCAAGCCGGTGGGGAGCGATCTCAAGGAGGGCAAAATGACCTTGCCGCTGGTGTACGCCCTTCAGTCCTGCGATCGGGGTGAGTCCCGGAAGATCGAGACGGTCCTGCGGGAGAAGGCGTTTCGCTCCGTCTCCAAGGAGGAAATCCTGGCCATCGTGACCCGGTACCGTGTCCTGGAGAAAGCCCGGAAACGCGCCGAGGAGTTCGCTGCAAGAGCTGAAGCAGCCATGGAATGTTTCTCTCCCTCCCCCTACAGGCAGGCACTGCAGGTGATCCCCCGAATGATTCTTGACCGCGACCATTAGTGTCCTGTCTCAGAAATAGGATTGCCATCTCCGATGGAGGTTCCAGCGGGAAACGATCGGTAGGAGTGGCCCATTGCGTTTCAGCGAACAGGCACCGTTGTGCTCACCCTCCCCGGAACCTCCATCGGCCCTCCGGGTTCGGGCGGAACGGCGCAGTCTTCGTCGTCGCTCCTCCTCACAATGAAGGCGCATTGCATCGTCGTCGCTCCTAGAACCCGGCGCCGTTGCGCTCCGAAATATGACAACCCTATTTCTGAGACAGAACACTAATCCGGACCGGCTCGAGTCACGAAACGATAGATGATCTCGGCGCAGTCGCTCAGGTCCTCGGCCACCACGTATTCTTCCAGGGAATGGAGTCCGGCCCCTCGAGGACCGAAGACCAGGGTGGGGATATCGGCGGCCGCCAACAGGGCGGCGTCGGTCCAGAATGAGACGCTGCCCCAGCGGACGTGCCGGGGCCGTCGAGACCTGGCAGTGCGGTAGAAACGCTGCAGGAGTTCCTGATCAGGATCCGCCTCAAAGGGTTCTCGCGCGCAGACCAGCGAAGCTTCCCCTCGGAATTGAGGATCCCGATCGTGGCAGGTTTGAAGGATTTGTCGAAATTCGGTTTCGACCGTTTCCCGCGTTTCAGGCGGAACGGTCCTTCGCTCGTATTTCAAGTGGCAGCGGTCGGGGTAGCTGCTCCATTGGCGGCCGCCCTGGACCAGGGAGGCGTGCAGCGAACCCGATCCCAGCAGACGGTGAAGGGGATGGCGCTGTAGATCTTGGTCCAGTCGGTCCAGATGGCCCAGAACCTGGCCCATCAGGCGAATGGCATCCACGCCGTCGGCCGGCCGGCTGCCGTGGGCTGCCTTTCCGCGGGTGGTGACTTCAACCCAGGCAAACCCCTTGTGGGCGGTAGCCACCTCAAGATCGGTGGGTTCCAGCACCAGCGCGAAATCGAAGGGTCTCTCCCGCGGCCAATGCTCCAGGAACCAGGTGGTTCCCAGGCTCAAGTCCTCCTCGTCTGCCACGCCTGCCAGCACCACCTCGCCCTTCCAGTCCTCCCTGTGCCGGGACAACGCCATCAGGGCCGCAACTGCCGCCGCCAGCCCGCCCTTCATGTCCTGCGACCCCCTGCCATAGACCCTGCCCTCCTTGAGGACCGGCACCAGGGGATCTTTCATCCCGGCGATGCTCACGGTGTCCAGGTGGCCGTTGAGGAGCACTCTGGGTCCGGGGCTCGACCCTTGCACCGCGGCCAACACGTTGAATCGCCCCGGGGCAATGGTCTGCAGTTCGCTCCGGATGCCCTCGCTTTTCAGCAGGCCGGAGAGATGTTCGGCGATGGCTTGCTCTCCGGCCCCTCCGGACACCAGGGTAGGGTTGACCGATTCGATCCGGATCAGTTCGAACAGGATTTCCAGAGAACGATTGAAGGTCTGCTGCAGTGAAGTCACCGGGTGATTATAGCGGCTGTGCTTTGGTTTCGGGGTGAAAGGGAATACACTGTGATCGATCGGCTCGATCGCTCCGGGCCTGGATTCAAAAGGGGGAAATGAATGTCTGACCGCCGGCATCATTCGTCCATCGACCGCCGCGGCTTTCTGAAGCATTCCATGGCGGCCGCGGCCGCTGCAGCCTCCCAGGCCGCGGCCCCTGCGGTCATTTCAGCCCGGAAGCTGGATTCGCCCGTGGTTTACGCTCTGATCGGCACGGGCTCTCAGGGGAGAAACCATCTACGGAACCTGAGCACCCTGAAGTCCGGGCGGTGCGCCGTCCTGTGCGACACCTACCCGCCCAACCTGGCCAAGGGGTTGCAGGAGATTGGCGGCAGGCCCGATACCGAGTCGGGCGACTACCGGCGCGTGCTGGAGCGCAAGGACGTGGAGGCGGTTTTCATCACCACCCCCTACCACCTGCACGTTCCCATGCTGCTGGAGGCCTTGAGCGCCGGGAAGCACGTCTTCGTCGAGAAGTGCCTGATGAAGGAGGAAGAGGAAATTCCAAAGGTCTACCAGGCCAAAGGCCGCCACCCCGAACTGGTCTTGCAGGTTGGGCTTCAGCGGCGCTACAGCGGGGTCTACCGCAATGCGCTGCGCATGATTCACACCGGGGTATTGGGCCGGGTGATGACCATCCGGGCCCAGTGGCACCGCAATACGAGCTGGCGCCGCCCGGTGCCCCATCCCGGGCTGGAACGAAGCATCAACTGGAGGATGTACCGGGAGTACTCGGGAGGACTGATGGCGGAACTGGGGTCCCATATGGCGGACGTGGCCAACTGGGCCTTCGAGTCGGAGCCGGTCAGCGTCACCGGGGTGGGCGGCAACGACTACTGGAAAGACGGCCGCGAGATCTTCGACAACGTGGCCGTGATCTACCAATATCCCCGGGGACAGAAGTTCCTCTTCAGCGCCATCGGTCATAACCGGCACCTGGAATTCTCGGAGACCATTCTGGGAGATCGGGGAACCATTGAAATTACCCTGGGACGCAATGATCCCCGAGCCACCTTCTATCCCCAGAAACTGGCTCGGGGCGCCCCCACCGCCGGAGAGTCCTCCAGTATTCCCAAGGAGCTGGACTGGATGGCGGGAGCCACCATTCTCGAGAAGGCCAGGGGGGTTCCCATTACGTCGGAGCCTCCCGCCGAGTCCCAGGGATTCGTGGCTCGCGAAGTCGAGCATGCCCGCCGCTGGCTGCTCGAGCTGGGCGTGATCGAGGTCGAGCGCGAGCGCAATCCCATTCAGGCCGAGGACGAGCATTTCTTCCAGTGCATTCGCCAGGGCAGGAAGCCGCTGGCCGATCTGGACGTGGGCGCCGCCGACTCCCGGGCGGTGATCTATGCCAACCGGGCCATGGACCGCAAGGAACGGGTGACCTGGCCGGAGCCTCATCCCGGAGAGCCGGAACGGAAGCTGATCACCCAAAAGGTTTAGATTCCTGCAATGGCGACGAAATGCCTGGCGCAGATTCTGGTGTTCCTGGTGGGGGCTCCGACCCTTCCATGCAGCCTCGGCGCCCCCGGTTCGGGTCCGACGGTGGCCCACTACCGCGGCAGTCATGCCTCCATGGGCACCGCCTACAGGATTCAGCTCTACGGCGCCGGCCGGGAGGACTTGGCGCTGGTGGCGGAGAGCGCCTTCGATG
>JAPOZE010000460.1 GCA_026706225.1 Acidobacteriota bacterium | reverse complement strand
GTGGCCGAGGACCCACTGTCCTGCGTGGTCCGGGGTACCGGACAAATGTTGGGAGACTTCGATCTCCTCAAGAAAATCTCCGTCGACTCCTACTGAGTACGTCACGAACGGGTTAAAGCACCGGGCTCAAGGCCCTCCGGAGGCGTGGCACCCATGAAGCCGCTATTCCAGTCGCGCAAAGAAGCGGTGATCGTCGTTGTAACCCTGGCGGCTCACCTGGCCCTGCTCTCCACCCAGATCCCGAAGGTCAATTCCACTCCCCTGTTGCGCACCTGGGCCATGGAGTTCGTCGTGCCCTTCCTGAGGGGAGCTGTCGGAGGCATCAGCGGCCTGAGCGGGCTTTGGGAAGACTACGTTCGCTTGAGGGTCGACAAGGATGAACATGAGCGCCTCAAGAGCGAGGTGGAGGACTACCGGCAAACCCTTCTGGTCTACAAGGAAGAGGTCCTCAGGCTCAAGCGGTTGGAGACTCTGGATCTGGTCAAGGCCGCTCTGAACCGACCCAGCGTGGCGGCCAACGTGATCGGCGGAGACGACCGCATGGGCTATAGCTCCCGGGTCGTGGACAGGGGTTCCAGCTCGGGTATCAGTTGGGACTCCCCGGTGATCAACTCCGAAGGCGTGGTGGGCCGGGTGGTGCACGTTTCCAGGAACAGTGCGGTGGTCCAGTTGATCTCGGACCTGGACAGCGGCGTGGGCATCCTGCTGGAAACCAGCCGGGCTACCGGCGTCTTGAGGGGCACCGGCCAACAGACGGCCACCATTCACTATGTCCCCCTCACCGAAAAGGCTTCCCCGGGAGAGCGGGTGATCACCTCGGGACTGGATCGGATCTATCCCAAGGGGCTGCTGGTTGGAAACGTGCTGTCGGCGACCTCAGGCCAGACCGGTTTGCAGCAGGTCAAGGTCGCCATCGCCGCCCGCATGAAGAAACTTGAAGAGGTCCTGATTCTCAAGAAAGCGTCGACAGGATGATGCAATCTCTCTTCCAGTCCCTGGTGGACCTGATGCTGTTGACGGGGATGGTGGTCATTGAAGGCGTGTCCGCCCACTTCTTCCCCCACGCCGCTTCCTTGTTGAATCTGCCTCTGATCGTCCTGCTCTACATGACGCTGACCCAAGCCGACCTGCCCTGGATTCTTTTCCTGGGAGCGCTGGTCGGCCTGCTGCAGGACAGTCAGGGTGTCCATCTTCTGGGACTCAGCGGATTTTGCAATCTGTCGGTGTGCATCCTGGTCTACCTGGGCAGCACCACCATTGCGATGGACGGCTGGATCATGCGCACCACTATACTGGGGCTGTCCTTTCTGGTCTCCGGCTTCCTCTCCTGGGTGCTGCGGGTCGCTTTCCTGGACCGGTACGAGAGCCTCATGTTCGACCAGTTGCTGATGGGCTGCCTGGTTTGCGCCGGCCTGGGGCTGCCGCTCTTTACTCTTTTCGATAGAATCCTGAAGGAACGAGCCCGCTGATCAATGCAACTTCGAGACTTCTATAAGGACAAGGAGACGACTCAAGCTCGAATCCCGATTCTTCAGGTGTCGATCGTCCTGGGGTTCCTGCTGCTGCTGGCCGGACTGTGGAAGGTGCAGATCCTGCGGCACAACCACTACTCCGCCCGGGCCGAGCAGAATCAGCTCCGATCCATCCGCTGGGTGGCGCCTCGCGGCAAGATCCTGGATCGCTATGGACGGCCGCTGGCCAACAGCCGCCGTTCCTATACTCTCAGCGTGACCCGAAAGGACCTCTCGGAGCTCGAATCCTCCCTCGATCTCCTGACAGAGGGTCTCCAGTTCGAGCCCGGCTTCCTGAAATCCCAAATCGAGAAGCAGCGCCGCCGTCCCCGGTACCTGCCCCTGGTCCTCAAGGAGGATGCCGGAATCGGCGACATTTCCTTCATCGAGGCCCACCGCCAGGAGCTTCCGGCCATTCAGGTGGTTCCCCATCCCATCAGAAACTATCCCGAAGACGAGGTGGCGGCTCACCTGCTGGGTTACGTGACCGAGATATCCGAGACTCAACTGGAATCGGGGGTTTTCGGAGACACGGCCAAACCCGGCGACATCGTTGGCCAAAAGGGCGTGGAACGGGTCTATGACCACATCCTCAGGGGAGTGGACGGGGAGAAGACGGTACGGGTCGACAGTCGCGGACGCGAGATCGAAACCAGGAAGATGATCCCGCCCCGCGCCGGAAACAACCTGCGTCTGACCATCGATATCGATATTCAGCGAGCCGCCGAGAGAGCCTTCGGAGACAGGGCGGGAGCAGCCGTCGCCGTGGATCCCAAGACCGGGGAGGTGCTCTGCCTGCTGAGCCGCCCCGCTTTCGATCCCAACAGCTTCGCCACCCGAATCAGCCGGCAAAAGTGGGACCAACTATTGCTGGATCCCCAAAAACCCATGCAGAACCGGGCGATTCAGAGCCGCTTTCCCCCGGGCTCGGTGTTCAAGATATTCCTGGCCGTCGCCGGCCTGCAGGAAGGGATACTGACCCCGGCCCATACCGAGTACTGTACGGGGGGCACGCGGATCTACGGCCGCAGCTTCGCCTGCTGGAAGAAGGAAGGGCACGGAGAGGTCAATCTGCACAGCGCCATCGTGTCCTCCTGCAATGTCTTTTTCTATCGCCTGGGTCGAAAACTGGGGATTGACAAGATTGCGGTCCATGCCAAGGCCATGGGATTGGGATACAAGACCGGAATCGATCTGCTGGGCGAAGATCCGGGAATCATCCCCTCCCCCGAGTGGAAGCGGCGCATCTACGATGCCAACTGGTATCCCGGAGAAACCATTTCGGTGGCCATCGGCCAGGGGGCGGTGTCCCTGACACCCATTCAACTTGCCTGGGCCCTGGGCGGATTGGGCATGGGAGGTGTCTACAACGTGCCCCACGTGGTGCCGTCCGAAGAACGCATTCGCGCGGGCAAGCGGTTGCCGGCCGCATTCAAGCCGGATCCTCCGCTCCAACCCCGCACCGTGCGCCTCGTCAGTCAGGGTCTGTGGGGTGTGGTCAACGAGTACGGCACCGGCAGGCGGGCTGCCGTGCAGGGATTCGATGTCTGCGGCAAGACGGGGACGGCCCAGGTCATCAGCCGGGAAGGACGGGTGCGCCTGAAATCCGAAGGCGAACCCTTCCAGGACAACGCCTGGTTCGTCGGCTTTGCTCCCAGAGACCTTCCGGAAATTGCGGCCGCCGTTTTCGTGGAACAGGGTGGAAGCGGCGGCGCCAGTGCGGCGCCCGTCCTTCAGGCCATGTTCCAGGTCTATTTCGACAAACACAAGAGAAAGCAGCCTCAAGACGAGGCCCGCTCGGAGCAGATCACCTTTTCCCTGCCTTCCGAACGAGTGTATTAGCGTTCCGGGACGGGAAATTGGTGTTCCGAGACAGGACACTGAACGAAATTGCCGAAACAGATCCTCCCCTATCTCAAGCAGTGTGACTGGGTGATGCTTTCCCTGGCCCTGGCCATCGCCGCCGTGGGCGTGGCCGAGATCTACAGCGCCACCCAATACGAGCTGTCGGAATCCTTCTACGTCAAACAGATCTACTTCATTATCCTGGGACTGGTGGTCCTGGCCCTGGTCGTCAGCCTGGACTATCGACTCCTGTCCCAGCAGGTTCCCTACATCTACCTGGTTGCCGTACTCTCGCTGCTCCTGGTCCTGTTCGTTGCCCCGGCCATACACGGCACCCGTGGATGGATTCCGCTGGGCGCCTTCAAGATCCAGCCCGCCGAATTCGCCAAGGTGGCCCTCGTACTGACCCTTGCCCGCTTCCTGAGCGAGAACCGCACCCACTTTCTCACCTCCGGCGAAATCATCAAGGCCTGCCTTCTGGTGGGACTGCCCCTGGGACTGATTCTGCTGCAACCCGACCTGGGTTCAGCCATCACCCTGGCCCCGCCGCTGGCCGTCGGCCTGCTGCTCGGAGGGCTCCGGCGCAGGTGGATCCTGGCCGGCGCTGTGGCGGTGACCTTGATTAGTGCCGCCGGATGGTATAGTCTCAAGCCGTATCAGAAGGAGCGTGTCTACACGTTCCTGGAGCCGGAAAGGGACCCAAGCGGCCAGGGATACCAGGCGATCCAGTCCCGCATCGCCATTGGCTCCGGCGGTCTATTGGGGAAGGGAGTCACCCAGGGAAGCCAGACGGCGCTGGGTTTTCTTCCCGAACGCCATACCGACTTCATTTTTTCGGTGGTGGGCGAAGAGCTTGGATTCGCCGGATCGTTCACTATTCTGGCTTTCTACTTTCTGATCATCATGCGATCGATACGCATTGCGCAGACCGCGCGCGACAAGCTTGGAGTTTTTCTGGTGCTGGGGTCGGTAAGCGTGCTCTTTTTCCATATCCTGGTGAACGTCGGCATGGTGGTGGGCCTGGCTCCCATCACGGGTATTCCCCTTCCATTGCTGAGCTATGGAGGGTCTTCGATGCTCACCACATTCATATTGCTGGGAT
>JAPOZE010000377.1 GCA_026706225.1 Acidobacteriota bacterium | reverse complement strand
TCGACCACTACCTGGTTCGGCACGAATATGCCGCCACCCAGATGGCGGACGGGTTTGCCCGATCCACCGGGGAGGTGGGCGTGGCCCTGACGGTGCCGGGGCCCGGGGCCAGCAATGCCTCTACCGGGATCCTGGAGGCCTTTACCGATTGCGTGCCGGTATTGCTGATCACGGGGCAAAGCGATTCCAGGTTCTACGGCAAGCATCCGGCCAAGATGTTCCACGGCCTGGACCAGATGACGTTCTTTGAGCCGATCACCAAGTATCGGGCCATCGCCCGCACCGTCGGGCAGATTCCCGAGGTCGTGGAAGGGGCCTTCAAGGCCATGCGGAGCGGCCGGCCGGGGCCGGCCGTGCTCGAATTCCCCATGGACGTGGTGAGGGCCGACGGAGACCCCCGGATCCCGGAGTATGCCCGAGGATCGCGCAATCCGGCCCCGGCGGCCGGTGACCTGCGCGCGGCTGCCCGCAAGATCGACCGGGCCAGCCGGCCGGTGTGCCTGGTGGGGTCGGCTGTCATTCATTCGGGCGCCCGGGCCGAGCTGCGCCGGCTGGTCGAGAAGATTCAGGCGCCGGTGGTGGTGACCCGGTGCGCCAAGGGCGCGCTGGATGAGAACCATCCCCTGGCCCTGCGAGGATCCAACGGCTACCTGGCGAGGGAGGCTCTGAAGGTGGCCGACGCCACCCTGGCCATCGGGTGCCGCTTTACCTCGATCGATACCAACAACTGGCGACTCAAGCCGCCCCAGCCGCTCATCCAACTGGACGAGGACGAGCGCGAGATCGGCAGCGAGTATCCCTGCGAGCTGGGGGTGGTCGGAGATCTCAAGGCCACGCTGCAGGGGCTGGTGGAGGAAGTAGAGCAACGCCCGCGGCGATGGGAGCAGCCGCTGGAGATCCCCCGGGCCCGGTTTGCGGCCCAGAGGCCCCTGCCTCTGCTGGGCGACATCCGGCAGGTGCTCCCGGACGACGCCATATTGTCGGTGGATGTGCACTCCATCGGGTATTCGGCCTTTGACGAGTACCCGGTCGACCGCCCCCGAACGTTTCTCTATCCCTGTATCGGCGTGGCATTGGGCTATGGCTATCCGGCCGCCATCGGCGCCAAGGTCGCCTGTCCGGACCGGCCGGTGGTCTGCTTCAGTGGGGATGGAGGCTTTCTGATGGGCATGGCGGAACTGGCGACGGCCGTCAGGTACGACATTCCCCTGGTTGCCGTGGTCGTCAACGACCAGGCTCTCACGGCCATCAAGGGGTCCCAACGGAAAAACCACCAGGGCCGTGTTATCGGCACCGATTTGACCAACCCCAATTTCGCCGAAGTGGCCCGTTCCTTTGGCGCCGCGGGGAAGCGTGTCCGCAACCTGCGCCAATTCAAGGGAGTGCTGGAAAAGGCGTTGGCGGCTCGGCAACCGACCGTCATCGAAGTGCCCATGAGAGACGACGACGATCAGTTGACCGAGGCCATCACCTGGCTGCGGTCCCATCCCTTGCGCCGCTTGCAGGGGCCTTCAGGTTTGGAATAAGGGCTTGAGCTTGAGGCAGGTCGTCTGCAGGGCTTCGGGCAGGACTCGAGTTTCACCGGAAACGGTCATGAAGTCGGCATCGCCGCACCAGCGCGGCACCACCTGGAGATGACAGAAAATCCATGCTAGGAACTGAGGTTGATAAGGTCCTTCAACTCTTTGCTGGGCTTGAAGTAGGGAACTTTCTTTTCAGGCACGTCAACCTTTTCGCCCGTCTTGGGATTTCTTCCCTGGCGGGCTTTGCGCTTCCGGATTCTAAAGCTTCCAAAACCACGCACTTCCAGTTTGTCGCTGTTTTTGAGCGCCTTCACAACGCTGTCGAACAGCGCTTCCACGATCACCTCCGAGTCCTTGCGGCTCAGGTCGGTCGCCCGTGAGACTTCATCCACCAAATCTGCTTTGGTCATGGTTGCTCCTTGCACCGGTTGCGGGAGTGCCTCCGAGATGGAATTCCGATCGCGCACCCTTTGGCGGGATTGTCGGGAACCCTTCCAACCCTCCATATCGGGTCGATGCCTGCTGTAACATTGTTTCGGACTGTCACCGCCGGACTACCGAATGGTGCGGCGAACAACCTTGGCCCGGCTGGTCGGTTCACCGGTCCAGCGGACTATAGATGCATAGAAAATAAGGGATTAGCCCATAAAATGCAACAGGGATTCAACCGTTGCCCCGCGGCTTCACATTCGCTCTTAGGCCCGATGGTTCATGGTTCAGTGAGAAAAGAGTTGTCCACGAAGTTTCACCAGGGACCGCTAAGGGCCGCCAAGGCTTTGGAGAAGGCTCGAGAAGGATCCGGCAATAGTCGGGGAAGGGAAAGAGGACAACCATCCAGGGGGCAAAATGGATAGGCGGCGAGCGCTTCCCAACCCAGAGGTGCGCCAAGCCGGCCTGAGGCTGCCGGCGGGACTTTTTGCGGCGCTGGTGGTCGCGGTCCTTGCGCTACTCGGCATGGGAACGCGCTACTACACTCATGGGGACCTGAATCTCATCCATTCCGTATTGAGCCTGTTCTTCTCCGTCAATCTGCTGGTCTGCTATTGGGAGGTCTGCCTGTTTTTTCGACGGGACCATGTCGAGAGGCGCACCGACTTTTGGCGCGAGCGGCAGCGTGAAACCGGCCGGACACCGGCCGGCGAATTCCTTGCCTCCAAGGTTCCGTTGACACGTGTCTTGTCGCCGACGGTCTGGGCCGATACCTGGGCGACCTATGCCCAGTACGACCCCTCCTATGCAGACCGCCGTACCTTCGGATTCAACGTGGACATCGGCAACGGCTTTGTCACGCCGCTGCCGACATTGATCCTGTACGCCGCCTATACGTTCGATTTCCTTCCCGCCACCTATGCGGGCATTATCGGGGCCATGGTGTTCTGGCAATGGATCTACGCCACAACGCTATACTGCGTCAGCTTCTTTGTGGCCAAACGGCAGACCCGGATCAGCCGACTTCAGACGCTTACTTTCATCATTGTGATCAATTCCTTCTGGGTGCTGTGCGCGCTGCTTGGCTTGTACGTCTCGGTTTGCCTGATTGTGGACGGCGACTACAGCGTTCTGGGTTCATGACCAAGTCTCCTTCTTCAACCCGGCCACCGGAGAGGTCGAACCGAAAGGCAGCTACGTCAAGAGCATCGACTGGATGGGCACCCCGGCCGCGATCGGTGTGGGAGTCTACCGGCGGGACCTGCCCGGTACCTGCAGGAGCGAGGAAGTCAATGCCTCCTTGCTCGACTCGAACCCTTCCGAGGAGCGGCTGCAGGAGTTTGTCCGCTGCGCCGGCAGAGGAGGTGGCGTTCACCATGGACTTCCATCGAGGGCCACAGGGATTCATCGCCGGCTTCGCGGACTATCCGCCCACCGACGCGGAAATCTGCCAGTTGACTTCGGACTAGCGCAGACTGCCGTCCCCGCTGGAGTCTCAGTCGGCCTTGCTCATCCTTGGAGTCAACAATTTGTTTGTCAAGCGTCCGTCCGGACCTTATAATCTGCCGTGGTTCAGACGGGTTTGCTCAGATCGGTTCCTGCCATGAAACCGAAAATTCATCCCAAATACGTCGAGGTTACGGTTTCCTGCGCCTGCGGGGAAACCTTCAAGACGCGTTCCACCAAGGGCGATATCCGCCTGGAGATCTGCTCCAAGTGTCATCCCTTCTTCACCGGCAAGCAGAAACTGGTGGATACGGCTGGGCGCGTGGAACGATTTCAGAGAAAGTACGGCCTGCGCGCCGGCCTGGACTAGGCGGCGCTGTCCGCCACCAGCCCCCACTCCAGCAATTTCGATCTCCCGGCCCGAACAGAGGGTCCCTCCCGGTATCCCGCGCCATTCTGAGGCTCCTGGCTGTAGAGGCCGCAATTTTTCAGCACCCTTTCAACGAGTTCCCTGACGTCGGCGGCCGTGGCCGACTCCGAGGTGCGTCATGCTAGACAAACTCGCCCAACTGGAAGCGACCTACGAGGAGATCACTCGTCTTCTTGGAGATCCGGAGGTTCTGGCAGATCCGGCCAGGTATCAGAAGCATGCCAAAGCTCACCGGGATCTCGCTCCGGTGGTGGAGAAGTACCAGGAATACCAGGCGCTCCAGGTGAGTCTGGACGATGCCAGGCAGGTGGCCCGGGACGCCCATTCCGAGCCCGAGCTGCGGGAACTGGCCCAGGAGGAAGCTTCCGAGGTCGGGCGCGCCATGGAGGAGTGTGAACGGCAACTGAAGGTCCTCTTGCTTCCCAAGGACCCTGACGACGAAAAGAACGTGCTGCTGGAGATTCGGGCCGGAACCGGGGGCGACGAAGCCACCCTGTTTGCTCAGGAGGTCTTTCGAATGTACTGCCGCTTTGCGGAATCGCAAGGTTGGCGGGTGGAAATGATGTCCTCCAGTCCATCGGGAGCCGGCGGGCTCAAGGAAGTGATTGCCATCATCGAGGGCAGGAATGTCTACCGCAATCTGAAATTCGAAAGCGGGGT
>JAPOZE010000032.1 GCA_026706225.1 Acidobacteriota bacterium | reverse complement strand
GAGTTGGGGACATACAGCAAGGCGTCCTTCTCGTAGGGATCCATGGTCATGCGGTATTCGCCCGTCATGGTGGGGTCGACGAACTCGATCAGCACTTCGTTGCCCAGGTCCGGACCCTCCAGGTGGCGGTAGCGCCAGATTTCGAAGGGGTAGGTGCTGGTGATTCCTCCGCCTTCGTCAATGGGACGGGCATAGCGGCCGCCCCCCGCATGGGACTCGATTTCGTCGGGGGGGCCGAAGGTGATGTAGATCCGCCCCCGATCCGTCAGCCACCCCGGGGTCCCGGAGGAAAATCGCTCGTTGGCATAGGCGATGCGCCGGTAGTGCTCATCCCTGGCCTCGTTCACGACCGTATCGGGATCAGGGTCCCGCCTCAACCAGAACTGTTCGATGAACTGGTATCTTTCATCGTCGGTGGTCAGTTGCCGGAAAGCCTTCTTTTCTTCCTCGGTAATGATGTAGCGGGCGTCTTCGCGAATCCACTTCTTGAGATAGCGATCCGAGGTCTCCCGCTTGAGCGATTTCTCCCGCTGCTCTTCCCCCTGGACCGCCTCCGCGGGGAGTCGACCCGCAATCAGAACCGCGGCCACCCAGCAGAAGAGGATCAACCGGCTTGGCTCGCGCACTCTCACGGACAGTCCTCTCAGTCCACGGGATAGGGGTCGGATTGCTGCATTGGAAAGTGGACTGGAATCTTATTGATTATAGACTGCAACCGATTGATGTCAATACCATTATGGATTGTCGGGAGGGGTGGGACTGACTTGCAATCGACCGCCGTGATAGTATGCGGCAGGGACGGCGAAGGAAATCGCAAGAGTTGGTGAATCCCCGTCGGCTCCCTGCCGCGGTTCCTGACGGCTCCGAGTCTCCCAGCGTTTCCATGACACCCTCAAAGCGAACATGCCCCTTGTGCGAAGCCCGCAAGGCCAAGCGGTTTTGCCCGGCCAAGCAGGCCCGGATCTGCCCGGTCTGCTGCGGGCAAAAGAGAGAGGTGGAGATCGAATGTCCCTCCGACTGTGTCTACCTCCATTCGGGGCGGGAATACGAACGGAGCCGAAGGGCCAGGCACGGAGACAGAGAGCCGCTGACCGCAAGGTTGTGGGACCGGTCCTTTCAGGCCAGGCACATGGAGTTGCTCAGCGGTCTGTGGTCAACCATCCACGAGTCGCGCTCCCAGTCGCCGGACCTGGTGGATGGCGATGTGCGGGAGGTCCTGGAACGCCTGTCTCGAACCTATCGGACACTGGAAGGAGGCATCTACTACGACCACGTGCCCGACACGCTCACCCAGAAAGTTCTCTACGGTTCGCTGAAGTCGCTTTTGGACAAGCGCCAGAAGCCGGAGGACCTCTCGGCTTCCACCCCCAAGACCGGGGATGTGCTGGATTGCCTCCAAATGACTCTGGAGATGGCCAACCTGTCCGACTTGTCCCGGCCCAGGAGCCGGGAATTCCTGGACCGGCTTGCAACCATGGTGTCGCAATCAACCAAAGAGCCGTCCCGTCTCGAAAGCTCTCCCAAAATAGTCCTTCCGTAGCCGGATTGCAGGTTATTGGGCCTTCTGCAAAATTCGGCAGCGGGACGTCTATTGGGAATGGCCACAAAAGGCACAAAAACACAATTTGTGACTTTTGTGCTTTTTGTGGTTAGACAGCCTTTTTCAGCGAATCGTTTCGATGATCCGGTTCAAACTGCGGAGAGGATCGGCAGCCGCGGTTACCGGCCGGCCAATCACCAGGAAGTCGGAGCCGGCCCTGAGGGCCTCCCGCGGCGTGGCTGCCCGGGCCTGGTCATTGAGAGCCGTCCCGGCGGGGCGGATTCCAGGGGTCACCAGGAGAGGAGAGGAACCGAAGTGCCGGCGCAACCGGGCGACTTCGGCCGGTGAGGACACCAGGCCATCCACGCCTGCCTCCAGGGCCGTCCCGGCCAGACGCAGGACCTGGTCTGCCGCAGACCCGGCGACCCCAAGCCGTTCGAGGTCGGAGGAGGCCAGGCTGGTCAACAGGGTCACCGCCAGAACCAGGGGGCGCTTGGGCTCGGCCGGAGCCGACTTCAAGGCCCCCATCACCGCCGACAACATTGCGGAACCCCCGCCGGCGTGAACGGTGATCATGGAGACGCCCATGGCCCGGGCGGCCTTGGCGGCCTTGGCGGCCGTATTGGGAATATCGTGGAACTTCAGGTCCAGGAACACCCGCTCACCCATCTGCAGGATCCCGGCCACCACCGGGGGCCCTGCCGAGGTGAACAGTTGGCTGCCCACCTTGAACAGGCCCACCCGGCCGCGCAACTGCCGCACCAACCCCAGACCCTCGTCGGGAGAGTCGACGTCCAGGGCGACAATGATCCGATTCTCGTCTTTCACCCGATCCTTCAGTCGGCTCGCAGCCGGCCGATCACCGAGCGGATGGAGGAGAAACCCTTGCGCCGGCAATAGTCCCCAAGTCCCCGTATCACCTTCAGCGGAGCCCGGGGATCCACAAAGTTGGCCGTTCCCACCTGCACGGCCTTGGCTCCCACGATCAGATACTCCAGGGCGTCCTCGGCCGTCCGGATCCCGCCAATGGCCACCACCGGAATCCCTACCGTCCGCACCACCTCGTAAACCATCCTCAAGGCCACCGGCTTGATCGCCGGCCCGGAGAGGCCTCCCGTGATGTTCCCCAGCCGCGGGCGGAAGCTCTCCACGTCCACCGACATGCCCGTCAGCGTGTTGACCAGGCTGAGCGCGTCCGCCCCTCCATCTTCGGCAGCCCTGGCCAGTTCCCTGATGTCGGTCACGTTGGGAGACAGCTTGACCAGCACCGGACGGCGAGCCCGCAACTTGACCGCCTCGACCACCTCCCGGGTAGCGCCCGGATCGGAGCCGTACATCACTCCCCCCGACTTCACGTTGGGGCAGGAGATGTTGAGCTCATAACCGGCCAGGCCTTCCGACTGGTTCAACACCTCCACCACCTGCACGTACTCTTCGGTGGTGAATCCGAAAACGTTGGCAAAAACGCGGGTCCGATAGTCACGCAGCAAGGGCAGCTTGCTGGACACGAACTCGCCCACCCCCACGTTCTGCAGTCCCACGGCATTCATCATTCCCATGGCCGTGCCGTGCAGCCGCGGACCCTCGGCGCCTGCCATCGGTTCTACGGACAGTCCCTTGACCACAATGCCCCCCAGCCGGTTCAAGTCCACCAGCCGGCTGAACTCTTCTCCGTAACCGAAGGTGCCGCTGGCGGTCATTACCGGGTTCTTCAGCCTGATGCCCGCAAATTCGGTTCTCAGATCAACCATTGCCGGTGTTCCGTCTCAGGATATCCCTAACCCAACGAACGCTTGCCGCGGGATTGGAACAGAAGTTCCAGCGCTTCTTCAAGAAGCGCTTGAGAGGTCGTGTCCTCCTCGACGGCCAGGAGTCGAAGCTGCTTCACCGTTTCGGGAGGGAAGTGTCCCCCGATGTGCCTCGTCTCCCGGCGCGGTCGGCCACGCCCGCTTCGCGTCCCCTTCGGTTTCAAGGCAGTGGCGAATTTGTTAACCATCCGGAAAACCTCCATTGCTCACAGTTGACTCAACCGTCCCTGGACGAATTGGTGCAGCCGGTCCATCTCCGCGGCCGCCTTGCCCCTGGGATCGAACTCCTGGGCCACCTGCCCCGTGATCAGCGAGCGGGCAAAGGCCACCCGGTTCCCCAATCGAACCGGACAGATCTCCACCCCCAGCCCCTGCAGCGCCTCTACCGCCTGGTCGGCGTCGTGACCCACCGAGGCTATGGCGTTGAGCACCACGCAGATCGGCTTGTGGGCGGTACGAATAAAATCCAGACTGTTGTTGAGGGCGTCCAGGTCCAGGATCGCCGGACGGCAGGGAATCAGCACCAGGTCGGACAGCCTGGCCGCTTCCAGCGCCGAACCGTCCGAATGGGGAGCCGTATCCAGGTAGAGCATCTCCCCCCCGATGATGGCCACCCGGGTCACTTCCCGGCGCAGCCTGCCGGCATGGGCCGACAGCACCACCGGCACCTCGGTTTCCCGCCGGTCGGCCCAGTTGGCCGCGGAGGCCTGCGGATCCAGATCGATGACGGCCGTGTTCCGCCCCGACAGCGCTGAAGCCACCGCCAGGTGCAGCGCCATGGTGGTCTTGCCGGCGCCACCTTTTTGGCTGATCACAGAAACGGTCTTCATTCTTCCCCCTGCCGGGACCCGGCTTCCGCCCGACCGCCGCCGCCTAACGTCCTGTCTCGGAAACAGCCTTGCCAGGTTCGTCCATTCGTATTCTTGAACAACTACTTTTGTACAATCCTACTAATGTGTACCCCTGAAGTCAAGATAGTGATAAGCTTCTTCCCGGCTGGCCACCGTCCGCCCCTCCCTCCGGACCGACCATGTCCCGCCTTCCAGATCTCTGTTCCGACGCGGCCCTCCGGATCCTGCGGTTCACGATTCAGGAAGCGCAGGGCAACGAGGTCTTCTTCCTGGGAACGACCGACGAGGCCGGAGTCCTTCAAGAGG
>JAPOZE010000310.1 GCA_026706225.1 Acidobacteriota bacterium | reverse complement strand
TGGAGGTCGATCTTGACCGGACAGATATTGGAGCAGGAACCGCAAAGCGAGGAGGCGTAGGGGAGGTCCTTGGCTGCCTCCAGACCCTGGAACAACGGCGTCAGCACCGATCCGATGGGACCGGAGTAGACCGACCCGTAGGAGTGTCCTCCGACTCGCTGGTAAACGGGGCAGGTATTCAGGCAGGCGCCGCAGCGAATACAGTAGAGCGAACGGCGCATGCGAGGATCGGCCAGAATGTCGCTGCGTCCGTTGTCGAGCAGGATCAGATGAAATTCCTCGGGGCCGTCCCATTCTCCGTCGCGGCGCGGGCCGCTGATCATGGAGACGTAACTGGTCTGTCTCTGTCCGGTCGAGCTGCGGGCCAGCAGCCTCAGGAATAGCGGGAGGTCCGAAAACCGGGGGATGACTTTCTCCAGGCCCATGATGGCCAGATGGACCCTGGGAAGGCTGGTGCAGAGACGGGCATTGCCTTCGTTTTCCACGATCACGATGGTGCCGGTATCGGCCGCGGCGAAATTGACTCCGGAGACTCCCAGACGGGCCGAGAGAAACTCGCGGCGCAGCCGTTGCCTGGCAAAGGCGCACAATTCCGCCGGAACATCCGTGTAGGGAATCCCGAATTTTTCCTGAAACAGGTTCCCGATCTGCTGGCGAGTCATGTGCAGGGCGGGCGCGATGATGTGAGAGGGGGTTTCGCCGGCCACCTGAATGATGAACTCGCCCAGATCGGTTTCCACGGGTTCCACCCCGGCCGACTCCAGCGCATCGGCCAGCCCGATCTCCTCGGCAGCCATCGACTTGGATTTGACCACCTTGGAGGCCTGCAGTCGGCGGCAGAGGTCCACCACGTAGTTGGAGGCCTCGTTTGCGTCCCGGGCCCAGAACACCCGGCCTCCCCGCCGAATGACACTGGCTTCAAGCTGCTCCAGATAGGCGTCCAGGTGCTCGACGGTTTCTTCCTTGATGCGATGAGCCTTCTCTCGAAGATCCTCCCACTCGGGCACCAGTTGAACGGACCGGGCGCGCTGCCCCAGGGCATGGCCGGTAGCCGATTGAAAGGTGCGGCGAAGACGCGGGTCCGCGACATTCTCCGAGGCAAGAATCTTGAATTGGCTGGGCGTACGATGCATCCGGTCTAAAGGTTTTCTCCCAGCAGGTCGGCCAGGTGGAGCGGCTTGATTGGCAGGCCCTGCCGACTGAGGTAGCCGCCGATCTGCATCAGGCAACTGGAGTCGTTGGCCACTACATACTCCGCCTCGGTCTTGAGGATGGCTGCGCTCTTGTCCTGCGTCATGGCGGTGGAGATTTCGGGAAACTTGACCGAAAAGGTGCCACCGAAGCCACAGCAGGCGTCGCTGTTCTCCATCTCCACCAGCTCGATGCCGCGCACGTGTCGGATCAACTCTCGGGGGGCGCGATGCACCCCCAGCTCCCGGAACAGATGGCAGGCATCGTGGTAGGTGACACGATGGGGAAAGGTGGCCCCCAAATCCTTGATCCCCATAACGTTGACCAGGAAATCGGAGAACTCCCGGGTCTTGCCGGCGACCTCCTGGAGTTGCCGGCGCAGGCCGGGATCCTGAAGAATCTCCGGGTAGAACACCTTCACCATGCTGGCGCAGGAGCCGGAGGGGGAAACAATGGTTTCGGCTTCTCCAAAGACCTCCAGGAAACGCCGAGCCAACTGGATGGCCTCCTCATGATATCCTGAGTTGAACGCCGGTTGACCGCAACAGGTCTGCTCCCGCGGGTAGTCGACCGACACTCCCACTTTCCGGAGGATCTTGACCAGGTTGATTCCCACGCTGGGAAAGAACTGATCCACCAGGCAGGGGATGAACAGCGAAACGTTCATGGGGCGTCCGAGGTGCGGGAGCAACGCGCGGGGAAGCCATTAATAGCACAATTGGAACAATTCCAATACAGGCTTTTTCCCGGGGGGCTTCAGGCGGACCGGCTCCATTTCAACCGGCCCGGCCGGACTTGACGACAAGGGTCGGAAGCTCGCTCATGGACCGTGCGGAGATTCCGCACTGACCGGAAGAACACGCTGTGGAACCGATCAGAGATCGCATAGCCATTGTGACCGGCGGAACGCGGGGAGTCGGCCAAGCCATCGCCTGCGCCTTGCTGGAGGCAGGCGCCCGGGTGGTCATCTGCGCCCGGCAGCCGGAAGCGGTTGCCGCTTGTGTGGAACGGTTGCAACGGCAGTGGGCCGGCAGGGTGAAGGGAACCGTCTGTGACGTCTCCCACTACGATCAGGTCCGGTCGCTGGTGGACTTCACCCTCGAGGTATTCGGAGGGTTGGATATCCTGGTGAACAACGCAGGGGTGGGAGTGATGGGCGATATCGCCGAGATATCTCCCCGGCAGTGGCAAGAGGTCATCGGGACCAACCTCACCGGAGTCTACCACTGCTGCCATGCGGTCGTTCCCGTATTGAGAAGGCGCGGAGGCGGATACATCCTGAACATCGGCAGCCTGGCGGGGACACAGGGCTTTGCCGGAGGCTCGGCCTACAATGCCTCCAAGTTCGGCCTCAACGGCTTCAGCGAGGCCATCATGCAGGACCTGCGCCACGACAATATCCGCGTCAGCGCCGTCCTTCCGGGAAGCGTCAATACCGGATTCCGCGGGCATCGGGCCGGCAGGGAGGCCCGCTGGAAGCTGACGCCCGAGGACGTGGCCCGGGTAGTGGTGGATCTGCTTCGACACGATCCCCGGTCCCTTCCCAGCCGGGTGGAAATTCGTCCCTCCCGGCCCCCCAGGAAATAGGGAGAATTGCCATGGCTTACTGGTTGCTGAAGACGGAACCGTCGGACTACGCCTACGCGGATCTGGAAGCTGACCGGGAGACCCTGTGGGACGGGGTCGGAAACAACCTGGCCCTGAAGCACCTCAGAAAGATCCGTCGCGGAGATCAGGCCCTGATCTACCACACCGGCGGAGAGAGGATGGTGGTCGGGATCGCCGAGGTGACCAGCGACCCCTTTCCCGATCCCGAGCGGGACGACCCCCGCCTGGTGGTGGTGGAGGTGAAGTCCAAGCGCAAGCTGGCCGAACCGATTCCGCTTGCCGAGATCAAGTCGGACCCGGAACTCAAGGACTTCGATCTGGTTCGGCTGCCGCGCCTTTCGGTCATGCCGGTTGCCGAATCGGTCTGGAAGCGTCTCTTGTCGGGGCGCTGACCCCGGGGATCGAGCTAGTAGAGAGTTCGGGCCAGGCGCCCCCTGAATTCCTCCGCCAGGTCGCTTCGTTCCCCGATCAGGCTGAAAACGGCCAGCATGGCCTTGCGGGCCGAGTCCTCCCGGTAGTGCTTGTCCCGGGCGACCACCGCCAGAAACTCCTCCAGGGCCTCCCGATACTGTCCCGCCGCCACCAGGCAGGAGGCCAGGGACACGCGTGCGGCCAGGTCGTGTGGCGTGCTTTCCAGGATTTTCCTCAGTGAGGCCTGACCGCCCGCCTCCTGGCAGTCCGCCTGGAAGCCGATGACCTGTTCCAGCCGGTCGGCGGCTTCCCGTTCATCGGCCAGAAACGGAATGGCCTGGAGATGGGACCGGGCCTGTTCCGGCAACTGCTCCCCAATCAACAGCTTGGCCAGGGCCAGACGGGCCGGCGTGTGCTGCGGCTCCCGGTCGATGACCTGTTCCAGAAGGTCCTTGGCTTCCTCTGTCTGCCCGGCTTCCAGTTTGACTCGGGCCTGCGAAAAGAGCTTGTCGACCTCGGTGGGGCAGTGGGGCTTGAGAAACCGGCGAATCTCGGCTTCAGGGATAGCGCCCGCGAACTGGTCGACCGCCTGGCCCTCCCGGAATAGAATGACCTGGGGAATGCTGCGGATTTGAAAGGCAAGGGCCAGGTCCTGATTTTCGTCGGTGTTGATCTTGGCCAGCAGGAATGCCCCGGCGTATTCTTCGGCCAGCTTTTCCAGGACCGGACTCAGGCTGCGGCAGGGACCGCACCAGGGAGCCCAGAAGTCCACCAGCACCGGGGTGGTGCGGGATCTTTCGACGACTTTCGATTCAAACTGGTCCTGCTTGAGGTCAACGACAAATTTCGAAGTGGATGACGCCATTGCAAATCCTCCCGCAAACCCATGTTACCAAACCCGGATCTATAACACCTGAGCGATTCCGGGGAACTGAATAATTAACATCGATGCACAGGATGCACAGGATTGACAGGATTTTTCTCGGAGACGACTGGCTTGCAGTGCTGGGCATTCGTCGTTTCTTGAACATTCTTGGCCATCCGCAAGTCCGCACTCGATCGTCGCCGGAATCAGCTTCTCGTGCAGAAACTGACTGTCACATTCCAGAAGCGTCTATGTTCGTCCAGTACAGTCCATAAATGTATCTATTGTCATTAGTTTAACTGAGTTCCGCCATCGCTTGGCCAGCTCGAAACATCTCTTGCAATCCACTGCCATCCCCCATATAATAAGGGGATGATTACTGGATCACCTACCACCCGTCAGCTACCCAGAACGAAACCCAAGGGCCGCCATCC
>JAPOZE010000043.1 GCA_026706225.1 Acidobacteriota bacterium | reverse complement strand
CTTGAGGATATCGGAGAGGGTCAGACTCGGCGGCGCCTTGAAGGGGGAGTAGTTCTTCAGCAGGGCCATGGCCATCAGGAAGTTGGAGAAGACCTTGCCTCGAGCCGCGTCGGTAATCATGCGCATGTCGCTCATCAATCCGGGAACATTGATGAACTGGGGAACGGCCGCCACTTCCTTGTTCTCCTTGTTGATCATCACGGCCGTGCCCACGCCGCAGTTGGGGTGGCAACCGCAACTAAAGGTTCCCCATTCCCGATCGGGGCCGTGGACCAGGTCGGCGTAGTCGGCAAAGCCGCCCATGATCGAGATCGGGAACCAGTCCCGGGTCGGCTCCGCAATCCCGGTCTGTTCCTTCACGTCGCTGGCCATGTGTGACAGAGTGTAACGCTGGCGGTGCCGGCGATCGGGGGTGATCTCCTCATCCCGGCCGGTGAAGGAGACCGGCTGGAAGGAGATGAAGGAGATCTTCTTGGGGTTGTCCATGGCGAACCGGATGATGGGGCCGACCTGGTCGTTGTTGACGCCGTTGATCAGGGTGGTCACCAGAACGATCTCGATGCCGGCTTCGTGCATGTTGTTGATCGCTCTCAGCTTGACGTCGAACAGATTGCCGATCTGGCGGTGGCTGTTGGCGTCGTTGCCGATACCGTCGAACTGCAGGTAGGCATAGCGAAGGCCGGCCTCGGCGGCCTTGCGCGAAAACTCCTTGCTCTTGGCGAACTCAATGCCGTTGGTGGCCGCCTGCACACTGTTGTATCCCAGCTCGCGCGACAACTTGACCGCCTTCAGAAAGTAGGGCGACATGGTCGGCTCTCCGCCGGAAAACTGAATGGACATCTGCCTCCTGGGCTTGATTTCCAGGGCGTTGGTCATGATCTCCTTGATGTCTTCCCAACTGAGCTCATGAACATAGCCCACCTGGTTGGCATCCATGAAGCAGGGGTCGCACATCATGTTGCAGCGGTTGGTAAGGTCCACGGTCAGGACCGATCCCCTGCCATACTTGATGGTGCTGGTGCCGTGCTTGTGCAACCGCTCGTCGTTGTGAGCCCGGATGTCCCGGCCGGGGAAGTTGCCCTCGATCCATCGCAGAAACGATACGTCCTTGGCCATCATGTCCTCGAACTTGCCGTGCTGCGGACACTCCTTGACCATCCAGACCTCGCCGTTGCGCTCGACGATCTGCGCCTTGATCTCACCCACGTGCTCGGTCACCAGCGATTGCCAGTCCTGCTCCCCGTTGATGATCCTTTCCCTGGCCTCCGTCACGCAGACGGGGCACAGGGAGTCGGTGGTTCTGGGGAACCCCAGGGTGGGTTTGGACTTCTCCCATGACTTCTGCAGGGGCTTGTCCGACCATTTGGGCGTAAAGGACGGACCGGGGGAATACTTGTTGAAAAACTGGACCGTGTTGAACACAACGCCGGCCGCTGAACATGCGGCGGAGTCCACGTATTTCATCAGGCGCTTGCCTGTTGCGCTAGACATATGCTCATTCTCCAGAAAGGTTCTTTCGCCCCTGCCCTGCAGGAAGCGAAAGACAGATGGCCCGCAGAATCGCAGCCTTTCCGAAAAGGCGCGACTCCCGGAAGGTTGGCCCTCAAGACCCCGAACTCACCGATGAGGTCTGCCGGAAGCAGGACTGATTCCGAATGAGGTTCGGGATGTGCCGGTTGCGGAATACTAACCCAAAATTGAAATTATTGGTAGCCCGTCGGGTGACCATCCGATGAGGACCCTCGAATCGATGGCCCGGGCTGCCTGCTACTACCCAAAAAAGCAGAATAACTATAGGGGGCTGTTCGGGCTACTGAAAAGCACATTGCAGGGAATGGCGCCATTTGGAGGGCGAGCGGTCCAAAATGGGGCTCCTTGCGGTTCTGGAAGCGACCTGCAGGCAACCCGGAGTACCGAGGCAAACAATACCAACAGGTTCTCGCGATCGAACCCGGCCCTGTCCTTGTGCGTGACTTTTTGCTGCCGCACCTTGATCGATAGAGGGCAGAATCCCTGCGTCCCGGTCTGTTCCCGAAAACATGCGACTCGAAAGCCACAACGTTCGCTAGCCGCCCCGTGAGCCGGCTTTCGACCTCTGCCCCGGAGCCTGTGTTTGGCCGGTCACCGACGTCGCCCCTGAACCACCCTTGACCGCGGAAGAGACCTGGGGCTACCATGCCTCATGAGCCGACTCCTGCCGCTGTTCCCTCTGGATATCGTCCTGTTTCCCAAGATGGTCCTGCCTCTCCATATCTTCGAGGAGAGGTACAAGGAGATGATCGGGGAATGCCTCCGGTCCAAGGCGCCCTTCGGGGTGCTGCACACCCACGAGGGGACCACGGCCAGGGTCGGCTGCCTGGCCGAAATCCTCAAGGTTCTCAAGAAATACGACGACGGCCGAATGGACCTGTTGACCCAGGGGGGCGACCGCTTCGAGATTCTGCATTTCGACACTTCGGCTTCCTATCTGCGAGGCTGGTCGGAGGCATTCGCCGACAGGGACGGGGCCCAACCTCCTGACCGGAAGGCAGTCGAGCGGCTGCTGGAACTCATTCGGGAGACCGCCCGCATCCTGAAGAGGAGCGAGGCTGAAAAAGTGGTGGTCTCGCCAGGCTACCAGGGATTGAGTTTTCAGATCGCAGCCGGATTCGGGCTGCCGAAGACAGTCAAGCAGAGGGTTCTGGAAGGACGCAGCGAAACCGAGAGGGTGGCTATCCTCATCGCCTACTTCAACGAAAGTCTTCCTCGCCTGCGACGAACCGGAGTCGCCGCCAAGAGAGCCGGTTCCAACGGCCACGTTCGCTGAGGGGATATTTGTGTTATGGTGTCGCCTGTTTGTCGGACCGGGGTCTAAACGGGGCGGCGTTCGGTTCCACCCGACATCCGACAACCGCTGCGGACTACGACTGAAGGGTTACCTATGGAAGCATCCTCGAGCAAGCGAAGCCATTGGGGATCCAGGATCGGCTTCATTCTGGCGGCCGCCGGTTCGGCGGTGGGCCTGGGCAACATCTGGAAGTTCCCCTACGTCACCGGCGAGAACGGCGGAGGGATCTTCGTCCTCATCTATCTCGGTTGCGTGCTTCTGGTCGGCCTGCCGGTCATGATTGCCGAGATCCTCATCGGGCGTTCCACCCAGAACTCGCCGGTGGGAGCCTTCCAGTCCCTGGCCGGCGCCCGGAGCCCATGGGTAGGGATGGGATGGCTGTCGGTATTGTCCGCCTTCGTGCTCCTTTCCTTCTACAGCGTGGTGGCCGGGTGGTCCCTCCACTACGCCTGGCTTTCCGTCAGCGGGCAGTTGGCGGGATTGGGACCGGACAACGTGGCTCCCATTTTCGGAAGCCTGCACGCCTCGGCCGGGGCGAATTTCTTCTGGCACCTGATCTTCATGGGATTGACCGTTGCAGTGGTCTATGGAGGCGTTTCCAAGGGCGTCGAACGCTGGTCGCGGATCCTGATGCCGGCCCTGCTGATCATGATGCTGGTGCTGCTGATCAACTCCCTGACGCTGGATGGATTCGGAAGAGCCTTCCAGTTCCTGTTCGGCTTTCACCAGGACAAGTTCACGGCCGGGGGGGCCCTGGAAGCCCTGGGACAGGCCTTCTTCAGTCTCAGCCTGGGCATGGGCGCGATGCTCACCTACGGCAGCTACCTGCGCCGCCGCGACGACGTCGTGGGGGCCTCGGTCACCATCTCCGCCCTGGACACCTGTATCGCTCTGGTGGCCTCGCTGATGCTCTTCCCCATCATCTTCAGCTACGGCATGGAACCGGCGGCAGGCCCGGGCCTGGTGTTCATCAGCGTACCCATCGCCCTGAGCCAGATGCCGGGAACCACTTTCCTGGCAACCGTTTTCTTTGGCCTGCTGGTCTTTGCCGCCCTGACCAGCGCCATTTCCATGCTGGAGGTCGCCACCTCATACCTCATCGACCAGAGGGGTTGGCAACGCCGGAAGGCGGCGGTGGCGGCGGGATTGACCACCGCCATTCTGGGGCTGCCCGCCGCGCTCAGCGGCGGAACCCGGCTGTTCGGCTCCGGCATGGAGGCCATGATGGGCAAGAACTGGTTCGACAGCCTGGACTACCTGGTCACCAACTGGATGCTTCCCCTGGGCGGACTGGGAATAGCCCTGTTTACCGCCTGGCGCATGGACCGGAGGCTGCGCCGGGAGGAATTCCTCTCGGGCAGCCGGCTGCGCCTGTTCTACCAGGGTTGGGTGTTCCTGCTGAAGTTTCCGGTTCCGGTGGCCATCCTGCTGGTTTTCCTGCACGCCGTGGGCGTCATTTAGAAGAGGGAGGGTTGGAGCGACAGTTCGTCGAGGATTTCCCCGCGCCCTCTCGGCGCCAAGATTAGGGTAACAGCGGCGGTTCCGCGGCAATGCGTCGGACGGTTCCTCCATTCCCATCCCGGATCCCCGGAGTTCCCCGACAGGACAGTTCCGTAGCCATCCTTCCGGAGAGCATCCCGTGGTTTCCTTTGCCCTCGTTATCCTGGCCGCCCTCGGCCTGACGATTTCCAGC
>JAPOZE010000236.1 GCA_026706225.1 Acidobacteriota bacterium | reverse complement strand
GTGGTAGAGGGCCTGGACCTGCGCCAGCGCCAGGCTGATGCCCTCCCCGGTGATTGCGTCGAGGTATCCGGAGGCATCGCCCACCAACCCGACTCCGTCTGAAACCGGCGACCCTGCCACCTGGTGCATCGGCCCGATTGCCCGGGCCCCGGCGGAAGGCTGGGCGCCCCGAAGCGACGCGCTCAACCGGGGGAAACGGGTAAGCATCGATTCCATCAAGCGTTGTCCGCCGCCTGCCTTCTTTTCCTCCGCCGCCCACAGCACGGCCACGCCCACCTCCTTCCGCCCGCAGGGCGTGACGTAAGCCTCGGCATTCCCCGCCCAGTGCACCTCGACGAATTCCGACCAGGGTTCGCAGCGGAAATGCTGCTGGACGGCAAACCGCCGTTTGCGACGGGACACGCCCTGAAGCCCGGCCCAGCGCCGGACCTCGGAGCGGAAGCCGTCCGCTCCCACGATCAATCGCGCCGTCACCTTCCGCCCGCCAATCCAGGCTTCGGCGCCGTTGGGCCCGCGCGACCCCAGGGTCACAGGCGCTCGGGAGCGCACCTCCAGCGCATCGATTTTTCGGGCTCGTTCGCAGAACGCACGCGAGAGCTCGGTGCGGCGAATGCCCTGTCCCGGCCCTTCGGCAAACCGGGCGGCTGCGCCCGCCCCGGAGGTTGGCAGATAGTGGATGCCGACAAAGGGATGCGCGTGGTCCTGGTCCAGGCAGGCCGAAACGCCCAGGCTCTCCAGGTAGGTGAGACCCGTCGGCATTACGCCCTCCCCGCAGGGCTTGTCGGCCGGCAGCGACCCGCGCTCGCAGACCAGGGTTCTCAAGCCCGACCGGCCGAAGGAAATTCCCGCGGCCATGCCCGCCGGGCCGCCGCCGACCACCAGGACATCGATCCGGTCTGAGCTCATGTCCTGACTTTCCTGTGGAACTTTGGCCGATACCGTCCGCCCAAACGGCGATGAGAGTATTACCCGCTAACTCTCCGGGCGCGAGCGCGGGTTGAGGACGAAACTTCGGCGCCGTGATCGCCACTCGAAGAGAGTTGTGGGCTTGTACGCGCCGGAAGGGTCTCACTCTTTGCGAATATAACTCCGGAGCAGCATCACCGTGAGCAGTAGCACGATGGCGAGTTCCAAGAGTTGCAGGCCCTGGCCTGTAGCCAGACTGTGGATGACGACAGTGACGGAGGCCACCAGACCCACGATAGCGATGCCGGTAACGATTTTCGAAAAGAGCGGATTGACTTTCGACATGGTCTCAACGGCTCCAATTGGAGGATGGGGAGAAGGTACGGGGCGGAACGACGATCTCACACCTGGGGCCGCTGGATTGGCCAAGCTTTCTGTCCAGCGTCACCAGCGGACAATCGAGCGCCTCAGCCAGCGCCACGTACCAGGCGTCGTAGCTGGTGAGATTGTTCCGCAACGCCCACACCCGCTCGGCGAACGGCGCGAACGGGAACAGTTGCATATCGAGACGCAGCAGATCCCTGTATGCGCTGTTGGCCTCAAGCCGTGAGATTTCGCCGGCTCGTTCCAACCGACGCAGAATGTTGCTCGCCTCGACCAACACCAGTTCCGGACCGGCCAGAGAACCCTCGGCGACTACAGACTCCGCCCATTCCCCTTCGCGCCCCGAGTCGACAAGGGCCGCGACCAGCGCGGACGCATCGACGACGGTCACGTCCGGTCCCGGTCACGAGCCCGCAAAATGCGAGAAGGGAGAACGCGAGTGCCCGCCGCTTGCTTGCGGTCTCGAACGCTCTGCAGCCACACGCCGAGGGAGGGACGGGATGCAATCCGTTCCAACTCGCAGCGGAGGAATTCCTGCATGGATTGGCGCTGCGATGCAGCGCGGGCTGCGAGTTCGTCGCGCACGTCCTGGGGGACGCCTCTAATTGTGATTTGTACCGTCATGAACGCACTATGCCATCATTCACAGCGTTTTGCAAGCATTGCCCTACCGAGTAGCAGAAGCGCAGTGCCTGATCCCGACGGACCCGGACTTCCCCCATCCGCCTCAGGCGCCGGAACCGCCTCGGCTCTTGTGCAACCGGTATTGCAGGGCCGCACCGACCACCGCCAGCACGATTCCGGCGGGAAGAAGCCCGGACGGCGTCGCTTCGCCCTGGATCGCACCATAGATGAGGATGGCGAAACAGGCGCCCGCGCCCGCACCGGCGAGGAAGGTAGCGACTTTGGTCAGGATCAGGCTTGATTTGGACATGGTTTCAACACCTCCAGTTGAGGGGTCGTAAAAGAGGGCTATGCCCGGCGGATCTCATCCAGTTCGCGGGCCGCGTCATCGGCAAAATGAACGTGAAAGGAAGTCAGCGATCCCGTTTCCGCTCGCGGAGCCGGGCCATCACGTCCGCCGCGGGTTCCACCTGGCCGGCCTCAATCTGCTGGTTCCCCAGCGCGAGAATCTCGAGCAGCGCCATCGTCTCCTGCGTTGTCTCGAAGCTGTCGATGTCCTGAAGCACCACCTTGGCTTCGCCATTCTGCGTGATCACCAGCGGTTCCCCCCGGTCTCCGAGCGTGCGCGCAATCTCCGAGGGGTGGGCCTTGAGGGTGCTGATCGGTTTGATCCGGCTGAACCGCTTCATCGGCACTTCCTTTCCAGTCCGGATTTAGCCCATAAACCGGTCTGTAGTCAACAGCGGACTTTTGCGGTCGGCAGCGGCCCGGACAGACCGAAGGCGAAATCACAGGGTCCGTGCCCGTAACCGCCACGGTCGCTGGCGGGGTGCGGCGTCGAAATTGTGAACCAGAGAATCGGGAATCGGGTCGGATGGGGCGCATCTCCCTGGGAATGCGCCAGATACGACAAGACCCCGAAGGGATCTCCCTCCGGGGTCTAGCGTCAACTGTCGAGCCGCCTGGTTGGAAAGCCGAACTCAGGCCAGGTCGAAGCGATCGAGATTCATCACCTTGTTCCAGGCGGCCACGAAGTCGCGCACGAACTGCTGCCGGGTGTCGTCGCTTCCGTAGACTTCCGCGATGGCCCGGAGTTCGGAGTTGGAACCGAAGACCAGGTCCACCCTGGTGCCGGTCCACTTGAGATCGCCGGTCTGACGGTCGCGTCCCTCGAACAGGTCCTGAGACGCCGAGGAGGCCTGCCACTCGGTGCCCATGTCGAGCAGATTCACAAAGAAGTCGTTGGTCAAGGTCCCCGGCCGATGGGTGAATACGCCGTGTTCGGACTGCCCGGTGTTGGCGTTCAGGACGCGCATGCCGCCAACGAGCGCCGTCATCTCGGGAGCGGTGAGCGTCAGCATGCAAGCCCGCTCCACCAGCAGGTCCTCCGCTCTACCTTCCTGCCCCGCCTGGAGGTAGTTGCGGAAACCGTCCGCGGCGGGTTCGAGCACGGCAAACGACTCCTCGTCGGTCCACTCCTGCGAGGCGTCGGTGCGCCCCGGTGCAAAGGGGACCTGCACGTCATGACCGGCGCTCCCTGCAGCCTGCTCGACGCCTGCGCACCCGGCCAATACGATCAGGTCAGCGAGAGAAACCCTCTTCCCGCCGCTCTGCGAGTTGTTGAAATCCGCCTGGATCTGCTCCAGCGTCTGCAGCGCCGTCCTGAGCGTAGCCGGGTCGTTCGCTTCCCAGTCCTTTTGCGGCGCAAGGCGGATGCGGGCCCCGTTGGCGCCGCCGCGCTTGTCGGTGCCGCGGTAGGATGCGGCCGCCGCCCAGGCGGTCGAGACCAGCCGGGAGACGGACAGGCCCGAGGCCAGGACCTTCGCCTTGAGTCCGGCGATCTCCTGCTCCCCGACCAGCTGGTGATCGACGTCGGGAACCGGGTCCTGCCACAGCTGCGGCTCCGCGGGAACCAGGGGCCCGACGTAGCGGCTGCGGGGCCCCATGTCGCGGTGGATCAGCTTGAACCAGGCCCGGGCGAAGGCGTCCTCGAGGTCCGCGGGGTTCTCGAGGAAGCGCCTGGCGATCGGCGCGTACTCCGGGTCCTCCCTCAGCGAGAGGTCCGTGGTGAGCATCATGGGGGCGTGCTTCTTCGACGGATCGTGCGCGTCCGGCACCGTAGCGACTGCAGCGGCATTCCTGGGAGCGTATTGGCATTTACCCGCAGGGCTCTTCGTCAGTTCCCACTCGTGGGCATGCAGGTTCTCCATGAAGTTGTTGTCCCACTTCACCGGGTTGTTGGTCCAGGCGCCTTCCAGGCCGCTGGTGAAGGTATCGCCGCCTTTGCCGCTGCCGGAGCGATTGTGCCAGCCGAAACCCTGCTCTTCCATGCCGGCCCCCTCCGGTTCGGGACCGACATTGTCCTCGGCGACGGCGCCATGGGCTTTGCCGAAGGTGTGGCCGCCGGCAATCAGCGCAACCGTCTCCTCGTCATTCATGGCCATGCGTTTGAACGTCTGGCGAATGTACCGCGCCGCAGCGACAGGGTCCGGGTTGCCGTTCGGCCCCTCCGGGTTCACGTAAATCAGGCCCATGTGGTCAGCGCCGAGTGGTCCCTGGAGGTCTCCGTCAGCGTCGTGGCGTTGATCGTCGAGCCAGGTCGTCTCGGAGCCCCA
>JAPOZE010000230.1 GCA_026706225.1 Acidobacteriota bacterium | reverse complement strand
ACCCGGCCACCCTGGAGGAGATCGGCGGCTGGTTCGCGCGCCACTTGAGTCGAGGTGCCAAGGTGCCATGACCCGGCTTCTTTTCTTCGACGACACCCAGCTCCTGGAGAAACAGGGACTGGAGCGCCGCCTGGGACGGCCCGAACCGGTTCCCGAGGCCACCTTCCAGGTTCCGGGGATCGACCTCGGGTTCGCCTACCCCACCGTCTTCCCCTGCCGCGAAGCCGGGGGGTGGCGCATGCTCTATCAGTCCCTGAGCGGACTGGGGAAAGGCGCGCGGCCGGCCCACTTCGTGCCTTCGGCGGCGGATTCGAGTGACGGCGTCCACTGGAGGGTCCCCGACCTGGCCGCCTCGGCGCCGCTTCCGGACCGGTTGCTTCCCAACCAGGTGGGAGCGGCGCCCCTGAACCGCTTCGGCGAGTGGGGCCCCTGCTATTACGACGTACGGGCCCAGGATCCCCGGCAGCGGATCAAGGGATTCGTCTGCAAGGGCCACGGACCCGGCACCGGCAAGAAGGACTCCTGGATCGTGACCTCCCCCGACGGGTTGACCTGGAACGATCCGAAGGGGTCCCTCTGGCATCCCTACGGCAGCGACCCCGCCGTCTGCGCCTTCTGGAACCGCTACCGCCACAGCTACGTGCTGGCCATCCGTCCCAAGAACGGCGACCGGCGCATCGCCCTGATGGAAACCCCGGACTGGAAGGAGTTCTCCCGGGTCGAGCTGGCCCTGTCCCCCGACGGACTGGACCCCGACCTGGCCGAGCTCTACGGCATGCCCACCTTCCCCTACGCCAACCTGTTCATCGGGCTGCTCTGGATCTACCGCACCCAACTGCGGACCGCCCGGCACGGCAAGTTCCAGGGGGGTCGCATCGACTGCCAGTTGGTCTACAGCTACGACGGCTGGCACTTCCAGCGGGGGCCGAGGGTGCCCTTTGTGGCCAATGCCGATCCGGGCCGGATCGGGGCGGGCTGCATCCTGCCCTGCAGCCTGATTGCGACCGAGAGCGAGATCCGCCTCTATTCCTGCGCCAGCGCCCACGAGCACGCCGTCTTTGACGAGCACTCCCCCCAACGGTCGGCCATCCTGATGCACCGGCTGCGGTTGGATGGATTCGTCTTTCTGGAAGCCGCTTCAGGGCAGGGCCGGCTGAAGACACGAGCCCTGCTGGTTCAGGGGGAACAACTCAGCTTCAACGTGCAGGCGCCCGGCGGTCAACTGCTGGTGGGAATCACCGACGCCGACGGCAATCCCATCCCCGGCTACGGCCTGGAGGATTGCCTCCCCTGCAGCGCCGACAGCACCGCCTGGGTTCCCCGATGGAAAGACGGCGCCCGCTTCGGTAATCTTAGAGGCCGGGCGGTGCAGTTGGAGCTGGAGCTCAGCGGAGGGCGGCTCTATGCCGTCGGCGGAGACTTCCGGATGCTGTCCGCCAAGGAGGGGATGCGCTACATGCGGTTCGGCACACCTCCCGACCCGAGCCGCTGGGGGCCCTGATGAGATTTCGGATTCCATTCTCGCGGGCCCATCCCAGCCGACGACCTCCTCTGCGCTACCTGCTCAGGGAGCAGCCATGACGCCACAACCGCAGGCACCCGCCTCCGCCCGGGAGCCCTTGCGCCTGATGGTGGTGGTGGCCCATCCCCACGATTTCACCCACTGCGCCGGCACCTGCGGCATCCACCGCTCCCGGGGCGACGCCGTGACCGTGGTGACCCTCACCAACGGGGCCACCAAGCACAACGAACGCCTCTACGACGAGATGATCAAGCCCCCCGCCGAGAGGGATCCCCGGATCGTCAACCAGACCCGGGAGGACTACGGCCGGGAAAAACTGCGGGAGTTCCGGGCCGTCTGCGCCCTCTTCGGGGTCAGCGACGTTCGGGTGCACGGGTTTCCCGAGCCCTATCGCATGGAGCGGACGCTCGAATCGGTGGAGGCCCTCAAGCAGATCATCCTGGAAGTGCGGCCCGACGTGATGATCTCCCACCGGCGCTACCTGCGGGGGCGCAGCGGCATGGTGTCGGGCTCGCGCAACGAGCACGACGAAGCCGGCTTCGCCACCCACGAGGCCATGCACCTGGCCTCCCTGCCCGACCCCTCCAGCCCGGTCCCTCCCCACACGGTGGCCCTGACCTACTACCTGGGGGTCTTCTTCGAAACCGACGAGATCGACTTCTACGTGGACATCAGCCAGTGGGCCGAAAAGCGGGTCGAGGCCGAGGCCCTGTTCACCACTCAGGGCCACACCGAGGCCTTTGCCCGCAAGCGCATCGAGATCAGCGCCGGCAGGGCCGGTTGGAACTGCGGGACCCAGTATGCCGAGGGATTTGTCCGCAGCAATCCCGACCTGTTCGACCGGCTGCCGGTTCCGGACCGGGCCCTGCAGAAGGCCAGGGGCAAGCGCATGGACCACTTGCGCCGGGTGTCGGGAGAACTGCCCGGGCCTTCCAAAGCCTGAGGCCCGGGCCGCGCTCAATCCAAAGGCACCGCCTGGTTACCCATTCAGGAGGACAGAGACCATGAAAATCACCGACGTCAAGGCCTACGTGATCAAGCCCCGCTATCCGGACAACGCCGGCGCCTTCGAGGGGGACTGGACCTTCGTGCGCATCGACACCGACGAAGGCATCCACGGCTGGGGCGAAGCCAGCAACTCTCCCGGCGGCGGCTGCTTCCTGAGCGCCCAAACCATCGAGCTGCTGCGCCGGAGCCTGGTGGGACAGGACCCTTTTCAGAGCGAGAAGATCTGGCAGCAGAACTACCGGCGCTTCACCTACCTGGGGGCGCGGGGCCTGCCTACGGTGGCCCTGAGCGGCGTGGACATGGCCCTGTGGGACATCAAGGGGAAGGCCCTGGGCCTGCCGGTCTACGACCTGCTGGGGGGGAAGCTGCGGGACAGCATCCGGCTCTACGCCAACGGCTGGTTCTTCGGCTGCCACACCCCCGAGCAGTACGGCGCGGCCGCCAAGGCCACCGTCGAGGCCGGCCACGAGGCCCTCAAGCTGGATCCCTTCCTGGAGATGCAGCCCCTCCACACCGGCTATCTCTCCGGCCAGATCTCAGCCGAGGGGGAGGAGCTGGGCTGCGCCATCGTGCAGGCGGTGCGGGAAGCCGTGGGAGACCAGGTGGAAATCCTGATCGACGCCCACGGCCACTACAACGTGCCCACCGCCATCCGCCTGGCCAACCGCCTCTACGAGGAGTCGCAGATCGCCTGGTTCGAGGAGCCGGTTCCCCCCGAAAGCATCGACGCCCTGCGGCAGGTCCGGGAGCACGTGACGCCTTCCATCTGCGTGGGGGAGCGCCTCTTCACCCGCTTCGACGTCCTGCCCATCCTGCAGCAGGGGCTGGCCGACTACCTGATGCCGGACGTGCTCTGGACCGGTGGCATCACTGAGCTGCGCAAGATCGCCAGCATGGCCGAAGCCTACTACGTCCCCATGAGCCCCCACAACGCCATGGGGCCGCTGCAGATCGTGGCCGGCTCCCACGTGATGATGAACACCCCCAACTTCTACCGGCTGGAGCACAGCACTTCCTTCATCGAAGCCTACAACCGGCTGACCACCGAGCCCATGAACTTCCACGGCGGCGAGTTCAGCCTGAGCGGAAAGCCCGGCCTGGGCGTGGACTTCGACATGGAGGCCCTCCGAGCTCACCTGCATCCGGAGTGGAAGTAAGGGGGTTGGAGGAGCTTGCCAAGAGGAGCGCAAAGGAAAAAAGATATCCACGAAGGACGACGAAGGGCCACCAAGGGGTTGGAGAAAGCTCGATAGGGAACCACCCGGGAGCACGGGCGTCCCGCCCGCATCCGCGCCCTATCCCAGCTTCAATGAGGACAACCCCAGCACAGCCGCGGCACGGTTGAGCTTGCGGTCAAAGCAGGCAGAGGAAGAGGATCATCCCCGGTCTTTCAACACACTCTCCGCCAGAGCCCTTCCGCGGATTCCCGGGCACGCGGTACCGCCCCGAGGCTTTTTGCCGTTCCAGTGGATCCAGTCTAACCGCAGCAGTTGTCTGAGGCCTCCATTCTCGATTTCGGGGATAGGCAGCAGCCTCGCCACAGGAGTCCTGCGAGAAGTCACCACAACAGGTTCGCCCTGACGCACCAACTTCAGGTACTTGGAAATGTTGTTCTTGAGTTCTCGAACCGACACCTGCATGGCTCCTCCATAGAAGTAGCTGCACACTATCCCAATTCATCGCTCTTCAGCTACAAAAGGAGTTAGTGGAGTGTACAACAATAAAGTGTGCCTACGGAGTCAAGGGCACGCCGTGCAGGACGCAAAGGGCAACTACCTGCAAGATGTATAATCGGCCTTGTTTACAACAAACGAAAAAAGTGCGGTCCGAGAAGTGACACGAAGGGCCACCAAGCGTGACGGCGCTGCGGCATCGCCAGGGCTGTGGCCCGGTAAGCCGGAGCGCGCCCCCTCAAGGAGCAAGAGGGAGGGGAGGAGGCACCCCCCCGGGAGCGCGGGCGTCCCGCCCGCATGCTACCCCGTTGCGTGCCGCTCAGTTT
>JAPOZE010000125.1 GCA_026706225.1 Acidobacteriota bacterium | reverse complement strand
GCGGCGGTCATGACCAGGAACTGCAGGCTGTCGGTCAAGGCTACCGACCGCAGTCCCCCAAAGGCCGTGTAGATGGCGGCCAGGGCGGCGATCGCGCCCACCACCGTCCAGGCGGCCGCATCCGAGAGGCCGCACACGATCGAAAGGGTCAGGAAGAGGGTGGTGGCGATGATTCCCAGCACCAGCGTCCGGTACTGGATCTGGACGAAGGCGCAGATGACCCGAACCGGGGTTCCGTAGCGGGCCTCCAGGTATTCGGCGTTGGTGTAGAGTCCGGCCCGGTACATGGGCAGGCAGATGAAAAAGGCCGCCAGGGTCCAACCCAGCACCGCCCCCACCCAGTTGGTGGCGATGTAGCTGAATCCGAGCACGTAGGTGCCGCCGGCATCGGCCACCAGGTCGCTGGAGTCGATGGCGGTGGCATACATGGAGAAACCCACCAGCCACCAGGGAAGGCTGCGTCCCGCCAGGAACCAATCGGCGCTGGTGCGCACCCCCCGGCTCAGGTAGAAGCCGTAGAGGATGATGGCTCCGTTGAGCGCAACCGCCAGCGTCCAGTCCCAGGGGCTCATGATCGCGACCTTTTGGGTGGGAACGGCCCGGGCAGCCGGTTCCCGGAATTGGGGTCAACCGGCAGGCGTCCCCTAGTGCCCGACCATTCTGCAAGAGAAAGGCCGCCAACTCAAGGGTGCGCTCGGTTGGGGGCGGGCGGAAGCGCCTGGCTAGTAGCCCTGTCCCCCTATGGTATGCTGTGCCCATTTTGAGCTGCCGTGCGGGTTTGCCGTAGCGGTCACCCGCGGGCCGGCTCCCGTTGAGGAGACAATTCATGAAACTGGCGACATTGAGGAAGGACGGCGGCAGTTGCGTGGCGGCGATCGTCCAGGATGGGAACAAGCTGATCGATCTCGAGCAGGCAGCCAAGGAGGCGGGATTTCCCACCGAGCTTTTCAGCGACATGATCGATTTTCTGGAGAGCGGCGCCGAGGGAAGGTCGCTGGCCGGCAGGCTGATCGATCACGGGCTGGCCGAGGGGCGGGGAAGGGCCTTCCGGATGGAGGAGTTGCTGGCCCCGGTGCCCTGTCCGCGAAAACTCTTCTGCCTGGCCGGCAACTACCTGGAGCACATCGAGGAGGGAGGCGGGGAGGCGGCTCCCCAGGACAAGGAGACCCCCCGGATCTTCATGAAGCCCCCCTCCAGCACCGTGGTCGGGCCGGGCGGGGACATCCGCATTTCGCCGGTGTGCCGGGCCATCGACTGGGAAGGGGAGCTGGGCGTGGTCATGGGGCGCCGGGTCAAGGCGGTCAGGGCCGACCAGGCCCTCGACACCGTGGCCGGCTACACCATCGTGAACGACGTCTCGGAACGGGACCTGAAGATCTGGGACCGTTCCGAAAACCGGTCAGAGGACTCGTTCTTCGACTGGCTCAACGGCAAGTGGTACGACACCTTCGCCCCCATGGGGCCCTGGCTGGTCACCGCCGCCGACATCCCCGACCCCCAGGCGCTGCAGCTCAGCACCTATGTCAACCAGGAACGCAAGCAGCACTGCAGCACCGCACAGATGATCTTCCCGGTAGCCGTGATCATCGAGTACCTGTCCGCCATGGTGACCCTGGAGCCCGGCGATGTCATCAGCACCGGAACGGTGGCCGGCGTGGGAGCCATCAGCGGGCAATACCTGCGGGCGGGGGATCGGGTCAGGGTGGAGATCAGCGGAATCGGGCAGCTCGACAACCAGGTGGTGGACAGCCCCGATTAACCGGCCGCGCCCGCGGACAGACCGAATGGGAGCAGGAGAAGAACCGTGAACGACCCGCAGTTACCTCCCGACGACAGGCTCAACGCCTTCTGCCCGGACAGCCGGGCCTATCTGCAGGGGGCGGACCAGGGCTCCCTGGCCGGACTGACTTTCGCCGCCAAGGACATCTTCGACGTCAAGGGTCACGTGACCGGCGGAGGCAATCCCGACTGGAAGGCCAGCCAGCCCGTTGCCGAAAGCACCGCCTGGGCCGTGGAGGTCCTGGTGAGCGCCGGCGCCACCATGGTGGGGAAGACCCACACCGACGAGTTGACTCGGGGCATTCTGGGCGTCAACGCCCACTACGGAACTCCTCTCAACCCCAAAGCCCCGGGCCGGGTTCCCGGGGGCTCCTCCAGCGGCTCGGCGGCGGCGGTGGCGGGCGGCCTGGTGGATTTCGCCCTGGGCTCCGACACCGGGGGCTCGGTCCGGATACCGGCCGGCTTCTGCGGCCTCTACGGGCTGCGCCCCACCCACGGGCGCATTTCCCTGGACGGCATGCTGTTGCAGGCCCCCAGCTACGACACCGTGGGTTGGTTTGCCCGGGACCCCGACCTCTTTGCCCGGGTGGGGTCGGTGCTGCTGCAGACCGAGATCAACCCGGCCCGGCCGCGCCGCCTGGTGGTGGCCGAGGATGCCTTTGAAGTGGCCGACCCGTCGGTCCGGGCCGCCCTCGAGCCCCTGGTGGAGCGCCTGGGTTCCTTGATCGGCCTCTCCAGCCGGGAGCGGCTGGCCCCCACCAGCCTCTCGGACTGGGCCGCCGGACAGCGGGTACGGGCAAGCAGCGAGGCCTGGGAAGTGGTCAGGGAATGGATCGACCGCATGAACCCCAGGATGAGCTTTCACGTGGCGGAGAGTTGCCTGGCCGGCAGAAGCCTGGCACCCGAGGAGGTGAGCGCCGCCCTGGCGGATCGGCAAAAGGTAATGGCTCGCATGAGGACCCTTCTGGCCGGAGATACGGTGGTCTGTCTGCCCACGGCGCCCACGCCGGCTCCGCCTCGAACGCAAACCATGTCCGAGCGGCGACCTCTGACCTCCCGTATCGTCCAGTTGACCTGCACCGCCGGAACCATCGGGGCGCCCCAGATCAACCTGCCCTGGGCTGAGGCGGAGGGGCTGCCGGTAGGGCTGTCCCTGATCGCGGCTCCGGGATCCGACGAGATGCTGATCGCCTTCACCCGCCAAGCCGCTGAAGTCCTTTAAGTTTCATAGAACGGTGCTGCAAACACACTTCCGGCAGGTACCAATCACCCGGCAGCGCGGGCGTCCCGCCCGCACAAGACCGGTACAGCTTCGCCGATCTCCCCCACTTCAACCAACCGGGTACACCACCGCTCCCGTTTGATCAAGTAGAAGATGTTCCCAGTCTGCCCCCGGATCACTATCCCGCTCAGAATGAGGCCCAGAAGCCGAGCCGCAAGTCGAAGTCTGATGCGGCGGGGAGGGGACATCGGGCCGCCAAGCTGGGAAGCGCGGCCATGAGGGGTCGCTTCAGCACCTTGCCGCATATCGCCCACACCACAATAAGGTTGCAATTGGACGCTCAGTAAACTTGCAATCAGACGGTTAGAAAACTTGCAATTAGACGCACTAAAAAGTTACGATTGGCCGATGAGTAAATCTCACTTCTACCCACGATACATCGAGCGCCGACTGGCGGAGGCGTTGGAAGACTCGCCAGTCGTGCTGATTCACGGCCCGCGCCAGTGCGGCAAGACAACTCTCGCCCAGTTCGCATGTGCGCCAAACTACCTGAAATGGGGCGATGACTCCCTGACCTGGCGTGAAGATCGCATGAGTTGGGAAGTGTCCCAACAACAAAGAGACTACAAGTACATCAGCTTCGACGACACTGTTGTACGAGACGGTGCGCAGGCGGACCCCATGGGCTTTGTCGCCGACCTGCCGGAGCGGGTAATCCTGGACGAGATACAACGTGTCCCGAACCTGTTCTCGGCGATCAAGCTGGAAGTCGATCGCCGGCGCACGCCGGGGCGTTTCATCCTGATCGGCTCTACCAATGTGCTTCTCATCCCGGCGCTGTCAGACTCCCTGGCGGGACGACTCCAGATTGTTCCACTCCATCCCTTTGCACAAAGTGAACTGGCAGTTCAGTCAGGGACCGTGTTCCTGGATGCCTTGTTCGGGCATGGATTCGAGATCCGACAGACCGAGCGGTTGGGAAAACAGCTCATCGAACGAATAGTCTCGGGCGGATTCCCGGCAGCTCTGACACGTCCGACCGCGCTCCGCCAGGCCAACTGGTATCGCAATTACGTTCAAGCTCAGCTCCAGCGAGACGCGAGGGACATGGCGCGTATCCGAACGCTCGACGCGCTGCCCCGGCTTCTCAGCGCAGCCGCTTCCCAGACCGCCAGACTGTTCAACCTCACCGACCTGGCCTCCCATTTCCAGCTCAGCCGTCCTACGATCGGCGACTATGTCGTGATTCTCGAGAGACTATTCCTGTTGAAGCGGCTTCCACCCTGGCACAGCAATCGCCTGAGCCGCATGGTGAAGACACCGAAACTGCATGTGGGCGATTCCGGACTCGCCTCGGCGCTGCTCGGCGCCAACACTGCCTCGCTCGCCGCTGATCGAGCGTTGCTTGGGCAACTTCTGGAAACGTTCGTTTTCCAGGAGCTATTACGACAGGCAAGTTGGCAGGATGCGCCGGCGAGCTTCTTTCACTTCCGGGACAAGGACGGCGTAGAGGTGGACGTTGTCATTGAGC